>CAZVYR010000018.1:0-25331 GCA_964631555.1 uncultured Leptospirales bacterium | reverse complement strand
CCGCAGGCCGGGAGGGGGTTCTAAGGAAAACAAAATGGCAACAGCAACACCGGGCATCTTAATAAACTCCATCAGCGGGCGCATCGGCAACGTCGTGTTCTACACAAGACCCGGCGCTCGCCACGGCGAGCGAATTCAGTGCGTACGCATCCACGTGATCCCGCGCAATCCCGACACAGAAGCCCAGCGAGCCGTGCGCCGCAGCTTCGGCGACGCTGTGCGCTCATGGCAATCCCTGACTCCTGAAGATAAACACAACTACAACAGAAAAGCCCGCTACCTCAACATGAGCGGCTACAATCTCTATATATCGAATTATATGAGAAGAACTCTAAATGCCGCCTTACAGTCCGGAATGCCCGCTGCTTGCTGCTCAACAGCAACTACGCCCTTATCTTTTACTCGCTTCCCCTCCGTTTCAGAGTCGTATATAAAAGGCGGCAGCATAAATACCGCTTATATTTCCCTGAATCCGGTGCCCGGATAACAAAAGCCGTCAATCTATCAATAAAATCATCCGGATAATCATCAATCTCTCTCGATCAAGCACCTCTCATTCCCCCCTCTCCTTTCGGGAGAGCGGGGGCTAGGGGGGTGAGGTCCACACCCTCCCGTAATACGAAAGAACGCGCTGTGCAGCATCAATATTATTATTGAGAAGAGCATCACCGATTGCTTTTACAACCCTGCAGGCTCTGCCTGCAGCCAGCCGCTGCAATCAACATCCCCATTGATCTGGGCGCCTGACGGGCCTGCAGCATCCCCCCACCAGTTGCCTTTGGCGTCTACCGTTACACCTGACAACCGGTTATCCATATCGCGGACCGCATTTCCAGTAATACCCGCTCCGCTGACCGTGATCCCCGTCGGCGAAGTATTATTCTCAGCAGGCACGCTGAATCCAATACCAATCCTGTTGCCTGTAAAAATCCCGCCGCTAACAATTACTCCCTGCAGAGTCGCAGCTTTAGTGCCCCCATAACTTCCCGTATTTTGTGCTGTGATAGCAAGCCCTGCTCCGGTATCAGAACCAGATCCGTTACCTGTTACAGCCAGGTTCTCAAACACGAGGTTCTTATACTGGCCGTATTTTAACAGTATCTCGATACCGGCATTAAATGAAGAGGAGATATTCCCATTATCTGAAACAGTAACATTGATAAATTTTGAATCCGATAATTTCTCTGCATAAATGCCTCTTAAAGTATTATTATTAAAAACACTATTTTTTATTTCCATATATTCAACAACAGTACTGTCACTGTAATCCCTATTATAAATCAGCATCCCGTAAGCAAGGCCGCTGAATTCACACTCATTCACCTGAAAATCCGATACACTTGTTACACTGTCAATAAACACGCCCGACTCTGCAGCACCCAAAGCTTCAGTGCCATTCACACGCACATTATCTAATTCCACAAATGAATACGAAGCTGCATAATTATCTTCCGCTGCACCTGGTCTGAAGAGTATTCCCGGAGAAGTAAAGCCCGTAACATTGCTTTTATCCACTTTTATATTGATATTTTCTATCTTAATCCGGTTTTCACTATCGCCTGACGCGCTGATGATCATTACAGGTTTATAGGGAGAATTGTAAACCGGGTATGTCTTACCTTCCACAACCACGGCCTTCTTATTGCTGAGCATAAGCACACTCCCGTCATCGCCGCTTCCCGCGCCGCTGACCGTCACCCTCCTGTTAACATTTACGCATTCATCATAAGTCCCTGCCGCGATCCTGACAACACCGTCAACTTTTACCGAATATATTGCCCAGTTGATCGAATTAAAAGCATTGACTCCCCATATACGGCCGTCAGTCTCTGACCCATTATAGTCATCGTCGACAAATACCTCATTAGTCATATCCTTTGCGGAAACCGGATATAAAACATTCTCAGGATCAACGGAATTTCCGATTATCGTAAGCGTACTCCATGAAGGATTATCCCTGATAAATATTCCCGCAGCCTCAGAAGGTGTATCGTGATCCGCGACATTGCTAATGATGTTCCCTGTAACAGCCGCGTCAGGCGTATCGCATTCAAGCCCGACCGCGTACGCCCGCAGGCCTTCTATGTCGCTTATATTGTTATTGATAACCCTGAGATTAGCCGAATATTGTCTCACCAGGATACCATAAGCTCCGCTTCCGTCCGTGCCTGTATCAGTCCCTGCATAAACAGAAGAGATCAGATTACCCCTGATCTCTATATCATTAATCTCGCCTGCCTCACCTTCTATGCCTATACGAACACCCACGGCAGTGCATAATTCCCCGTCATTCACCAAACCGGAATGCCCTATATCAAATATTATATTATCTTCAATAAGGATATCTCCAACACCGGACTCCCCTCCTGAAATATGAATTCCCTGGGCGCACCCTGTTCCCGTTGTCCTGATGCCGCCTATAATATTGTTCTTTATTATAACCCTGCTAGCCTGATCCACAATGATCCCGGCATCCCCTTCAGGGTTAGTCAGCATAATCCCTTTTACTGTTACATCATTGCAGCCGACTGTAAGCAGCCCGTTTATGACCGCTTCTTCCGTCCTGCCTTTCACAGGGCTTACATTATAATTCGCCCCGAGCAGAAACACAGGTTTGCAGATCTCCACGTCCCCGGAATAAGTCCCTGCCGCGATCCTGACAACTCCTCCTTCCTTCACCGAATAAATTGCCCTGTTGATCGAATCAAAAGCATTGATCCCCCATATGCGGCCGTCAGTCTTTGACTCATTAAAGTCATCATCAACATATACCTCATCCGCTATGTCCTTTGAAACACACGAATACAGTACACTCTCATGATCAATATTATTGCTTTTTATCGTCAGCGTATTCAACGAAGGATTATCCCTGATAAATATTCCCGCTGCCTCAGAAGGTGTATCGTGATCCGCGACATTGCTAATGATGTTCCCTGTAACAACCGCGTCCGGCGTATCGCATTCAAGCCCGACCGCGTACGCCCGCAGGCCTTCTATGTCGCTTATATTGTTATTGATAACCCTGAGATTAGCCGAATATTGTCTCACCAGGATACCATAAGCTCCGCTTCCGTCCGTGCCTGTATCAGTCCCTGCATAAACAGAAGAGATCAGATTACCCCTGATCTCTATATCATTAATCTCGCCTGCCTCACCTTCTATGCCTATACGAACACCCACGGCAGTGCATAATTCCCCGTCATTCACCAAACCGGAATGCCCTATATCAAATATTATATTATCTTCAATAAGGATATCTCCAACACCGGACTCCCCTCCTGAAATATGAATTCCCTGGGCGCACCCTGTTCCCGTTGTCCTGATGCCGCCTATAATATTGTTCTTTATTATAACCCTGCTAGCCTGATCCACAATGATCCCGGCATCCCCTTCAGGGTTAGTCAGCATAATCCCTTTTACTGTTACATCATTGCAGCCGACTGTAAGCAGCCCGTTTATGACCGCTTCTTCCGTCCTGCCTTTCACAGGGCTTACATTATAATTCGCCCCGAGCAGAAACACAGGTTTGCAGATCTCCACGTCCCCGGAATAAGTGCCGGGCATAATACTGATGGTGAACCAGTCCTCAGCCGAATCAACCGCATCCTGTATTGACGCAAAATCACATCCTGCTGCGCACACAGTCAGACTCCTGCCGTCATCCTCAGGGGGCGTATCCGATCTTCCGGACTCACCTCCGCAGGAAACCATTACAATAAATATTGCCGAAATAAATACGGGAAAAATAAGGAAAGAAAAAGCATAAATTATTCTTTTTACAACATTGCCGTTACCGGGAGTAGATATAATCTGGGCATAGCTCATCTGATGCCTCCCGTGTAAATATATTTATTTATGTGGAATTCATAATATATACAAAAAATAAATATATTAAATTATGTAAACAAAAAAACTGGAAATTATTTAAAAAATTTAAGAAATGATTAACAGCGGGGAAAAAATAATTTTGGGGCCACCTGTCTCCCACATTAAAGCCCTCTATCTTTCACTGAAATACAATAAAAAGCCACAGGTTAGCCCACGGTTTCAACCGTGTGTTATCTTTTTATAACTATTTTCCAGATCTCTTTATCTCGTTTAACACTTTTACGTCCCATTTATCTATCTCTCTATATGTATCCTTACTCTTTATGAGTACATCAATGCCCATAAAGGGTATCTCAATACCGTCGATAACCGTGATCTTTTTATCTTTATCCGCTTCCGCATAGCCGACAGTCCATGCCTTAATAGTGAAATCGACTTCAAAATCATCCATTATTTTTAATACTACATTTTCTTTTATGTCCCCGATGCTTAATTCCTCTTGTATACCGGGGAATATTTCATAAATACATTGAATTGCTTTCTTTAAATTCGATTCATCGTCATCTAAAAGCACATCAATATCTTCAGTAGTCCTGATATGCCCGTTCATGGAACAGGCATAGCCTCCGGCGATAATATATTTGACTCCATTTTTATTCAGTACACTGCAAAGCCGCAGTAAATTAGTATCATTATTCACTGCTTCAATGAACCCCGCTTGATACTGAATTCCAATAATTCATCGTATGTCTTGAATTTTAACACTAATCCCCTGGGTTTGCGGTAAGACCGCAATTTCTCCATGTCTCTGTTAAGCCTGGTCAGGCGATACAGGCACTCTTCAGGATCAAGGGATCTCTTTTTAAGAATGATCTTTTTCATAATACCGCGTACATTGTATAAAAAGCTGGCTACCAAGGCTTTTATTTATTACAAACATATATGATCGTATATACCTTTTGCTTTAATTATAAATAAAGAATATATCAAAAAGATGTCAAGCCTTTACGGGAATAAATAACAGTATGTAACCGATTCCCCTACTTAAAAGCATAAACAACCATTGAACTGGTCACAGCGAAATTGCCGAACCTTATCTTGCTTATATAATGATAATACGCGATCCTCAGCCATTTCCTGTAATCCAGGTAAGTCTTAAAATTATATCTTGATTTCATAAGCTTGGGCAGCAGCCCAAACTCAACAGGATAAAATACCCTGATTCTGCCGAACCCGGCTTTCCTGAGCATTATGATAATATTCTTTTTAGAGAAATAAGAGAAATGCCCGGGCAGATAATAACCATATCTCTCTTTGAGCACCCTCGCCTGCATGCCGTCCATATTTGCAGTCTGAATGACCAGCAGTCCGCCCTTCTTTAAAAGCCTGTAACACTCCCTGACAGCGGACACAGAATCACGCGTATGCTCAATAAGTTCGATCATTGTGATAACAGAGAAAAAATCCTGCTCAAAAGGATGATCTTCAAGAGTGCCTATATGAATATTATCACCGAAAAGCTTCTTAGCATGGCTCCCTGAATACTGCGAAACGTCCATACCGAAAGGATTAAAATATTTTGATGCTGTCTTTAAAAGCCCTCCGAAGGCGCAGCCTATATCAAGGAAATTCCCTGAATCTACATACCGCCTGATCTTCTTTATTCTCTTCCGCCATACATATGCTGAATATCTTTCAGCGTCCCTCTCGTCATAGTAATTATACTCCGCCCTGCCTGTATAATAATCCTTGCTATACAATTCATCCGCGACTTTATCATTAAATGCCGGGTTCATGAAAATAAACCCGCAGTCATTGCACCTGTCTGTCCTGAACACAGGATAAAATCTTTTTATCAGGAAATGTTCCCGCAGGTCGCTGCTCCCGCACAAAGGGCATGTTACGGCCGGCGAAGAATAAATATTATGATCTGCGAAATTAGGATAATCCGGCATAAGTCACTGTCCCGTTATTTCTCTGCCGTGAAATACCAGTGGGATATTCGTTTATTCATGTCCCCGGGCACAGTCCTTTCCATCAGGCCGTATCCAAACCTGCTGAACATGTCAAAAGCATACCTGAGCTCCTCCTCTGTGTAAAAGGAGACAACCGACGACTCAATGTCCTTCAGGTCAGTTATCCATGTTCCGTTTCCCAGGTCTTTCCCTCTTTTCAGGTAGGTGTCCCTCTCAGACCTCAGAGTACCGAGCAGACAGCCGCCCTTATTGACCACCCTGAATATTTCGCTCACCTGCCCATTAAAAGAATCCTTATCCGAATAATGAAGGCTGCCCCAGCTCACAGCAATATCAAATGCGTTATCCCTGAAAGGCAAATCAGTGTTGCTACCCTGCACCAGGGGAAAATCGTATAACTCTTTGCAAACCCTGAGGCCGTTCATGCTGCGGTCGAGTCCCGTAATACTCCTGATACCGGCTTCACCGAGCATCTTAAGATGACGCCCGGTGCCGCACCCAAGATCTATCGCCCTGAGTCCCTCAGCATCTTCAACAGCCCTGCCCCCAAGATAACCCTTCAGCATCCGCACAAGATTCTCATCAGGATAGATCAATACAGACTTCGGCCTGTCATAGTGAATATCCCACTTATCTTCAGACATTATATAAACAGCTCCGCAAGTATTTTTGTAAATTAAGGAAATAAATAATAGATGAAAAAGCAGGATAATACGGAATCAGAGAATACTTCAAGAATTATTTTATACCGTAATAATTAATTCCCCCCTCGCCCTTTAACTTATAAAATAATAGTAATTCTAACAGAAAATCTTATTCTGTGCATAGACACTATTTGAAAAATTCGGGATGAGGGGTCGCCATTTAATGAATGGCGCGGGGTGAGGTCTCAAAAGCAGATTATTCTACTTTTTAATTTTTCTCTAAAATAAACTTAACCAAAGTCATTACTATTCACTATGCTTTGCATGGCGGGGGGTGAAGTCACACCGGTCAGCCCTTGATCTCAATACCGATAGGGCAATGGTCCGAGCCCATGATCCCGTTCATGATAAAAGCGGACTTTACTTTGTTCTTAAAATTACTGCTGACAAAGAAATAATCTATTCTCCATCCGATATTCCTTTCGCGAGCGCCGGTCTTATAGTCCCACCATGAATAATGGCCGCCTTCCTTTGTAAAAAGACGAAAGGTATCTATATATCCATGAGAAATAAATTTATCAATCCAGGCCCGCTCCTCAGGCAAAAACCCTGATGTAGTCTCATTCTCTTTGGGTCTTGCAAGATCGATCTCGGTGTGCGCGGTATTGACATCGCCGCAGACAATAATGTTTTTGCCTTTATCTTTAAGATTGTCCGCGTATTCAAGGAACGCGTCATAGAAACTCATCTTATATTCCAGCCTTTCTTTAGACGCCTTCCCGTTCGGAAAATAAATATTGAAGAGGGCAAACTCTTTATAATGAGCGATCAGGATCCTCCCTTCCCTGTCAAATTTCTCAACCCCGAATCCCATTGATATTTCCAGGGGCTCTTCCTTTGAATAAATACAAACCCCGCTATATCCTTTCTTTTCGGCAGAGGAGAAATAACTGTAATAACCTTCGACATTCCTGATCTCGTTTGTAAGCTGCTCTTCGCTTGCCTTGGTTTCCTGAATACAAAGGATATCAGGGCCATTGTTCAGAACAGGGAGGAGCTCGTTCTTCTTATGAACTGCTCTTATGCCGTTAACATTCCATGAAAGTATTTTCTTAGTCTGCATTTTTATAATTATCTAGTTTAACCTGAATCCTGGAACTTGCTTTCGGTCCCTGAGCTTGTCGAAGGGTTCCCCTTCGTTTCCTCTCCGTCTTTAAACCGCTTCCATCTCTTCCGGAACATGGAACATGGAACTTTCTTTTACTCCGACGGAGACGCTTTTACTCCGACGGAGACGCTTTTACTCCGACGGAGACGCTTTTACTCCGACTACCCTATTCCTCCCGCTCTCCTTTGCTTTATATAGGCCCCTGTCAGCTCTTTTAACAAATTTATCAATTCCATCAGTCTTGCCTAACATGGTAACGCCAAAACTGCACGTCAATTGTTTAACATCTCTAAAATCAAAATCCATGATCTTCTTTCTGAATTTATCAGCAACCTTGATCGCGTTTTCAATATTAATTTGAGGCAGAAGTACGACAAATTCCTCCCCTCCCCATCTTGCGAAGATGTCGGATTTACGCATTGATCTGCTGATAATATTTACAACTTCCTGTAAAACATAATCCCCGGTCTGGTGGCCGTAAGTATCATTGACCTTTTTAAAATGATCTATATCAAAGAAGATCAGTGAAAGATCATTATCGTATCTTTTCGCCATTTCAATATTACTTTCAAGAAGTTCATTAAACTTATCTTTGTTAAAAATACCGGTCAGAGCATCTAAGGATGCCTTTTCTTCAAAAGTCTTACTTCTCTTTTCCAGCAGAGTAACATCCGAAAAAGTTACCACATACACTTCCCGCTCAAGCGATAAAAGACTTATATTAACTGAAAATACTTTTGTTTCTTTACGCCACTCTGAACGAAAAGAAATCAGCCGCGAAGACTCCGGATCTTTTAATACCGCATCAATCCAGTGAATACCTTCAGTCTCTTTAATATAATCCGGGACATCCAGTGCCAGTTCAATAATATCTGAATGTGCCTGCCTAAGATCATCGAGGCTTTTATACCCAAAATAGATCAATAAACTGTGATTCGCTTCAATGATCTCGCTTTTATCCGTAACCATTATCATATTTTCCTGGGAGTCCAGGATAGACTGGAAATACACCTTTTGCTTATAAAGCTCTTCTTCTGCTTTCTTTAACGGTGTTATATCCTCGCCAATACACTGGTATTCAAGAATCTCACCGCCAGGCCCCAGAAGCGCCTGGAATGTCCATAATTGCCAGCGCATTCCCTTACCTGTTTTTGAATAATATTCCAGGTTGGTTACAGAATTTTCCTTTGTTAAGGAATTGATTACCTCTTTGATGTCTTCCATATCGTTATTCAGTACATATTTATAAATACTCTCACCGGCCAATTGTGATCTTTCTATTCCGTAGTAACTGCAGAGAGTATCATTAACAAATGAAATGATATGGTCATCAGGAAAAAAACGTATTATAAGCATAGGAGATTTCTCGACAAGACTGCGGTATCTTTCCTCGCTTTTACGCAAAGCTATTGCTGTCCTGGTTCTTTCAACATTAGCTTCATGCAGATTTATCGCGTTTTCAATTGTATAGGATAATATTTCCGTAGCATCATTGTGGGACAAAATAGATTTCGGCAGGTAATCGTATGCCCCGGCCTTAAGGGTTTTGACTGCGATCATTTCATCTCCCTGGCCGGTCATCATGATAACAGGGATGTCAATATCCCTTTTTTTCAATTCTTCAAGAACTGAGAGGCCATCCGTGTCGACAAGCAGATAATCGAGGATTACACAATCAATATCTTTTTCTTCCAGTATATTCATCATCGCAGCACTGTCAGAAGCTTCTTCGGCAACGAAACTGCCGTCGCTTTTCGCAAGAATTCGCTGAATAGCCACCCTCATTAGCCTGTCATCGTCGACTATTAAAATATGGTTTTCTTTTTCCATAACATCTGTAAGTGATAATTTGTTCTCTTGTAATACTTTTATGAAATGTTTTAATTGTTTTCGTTGAAAGCATTATATCCCAATAAGTGAATCAAGTCAAGCTTGAAGAACAAACCCGGAATTATTCTTTGCATGCAATACTATCAGCGCGTGAAATTCCTGGTAAACAATTACATCTTTTGGAATATTATTTTCGAATATTTTTTTAATGTTATTATATTTTTCGGCAATATTAAAAAACCCCAGAACGGAAAAAATTCTCTTAGTATAAGCATCTACAACAAACTCCGGCAGATTATATGCGTAAAGAAGGATAGAATCTGCAGTCTCCGGACCGATACCCTTAACCTTAAGCAGTTCGTCCCTGGACGGAATATTATCATCAAGATCAAGATAAAACCCGGCCAATTCCTTAAGGTAAATAGATTTCTGATTATAATAACCTGCCGGCCTTATATGTTTCTTGATTTCTTCTATATCCGTATTTTTTATCGCTTCAGCATTACACATATCATTGGCTGACAGATTTGCCAGCGCCTTTTCAACATTGATCCAGGCAGTGTTCTGAGTCAGAATCGCGCCTATGCAAATCTCAAATCTCTGTTCGTCATTTTCAGGATAGGAATAATCCCCGGGATGATAGCCTTTGCATAATTTGGTGTTACTATTATTATCATATAGTTGTTTACAGGCATTTAACGGCCACCAGCCCTGGGGGCCATACTCATTCATCATCGAATTGTAAACGTCGAATAATCTGTTCATCTATTATTAAGTGCTGAGGCAAAACTATTTTTCGGGTAAAAATTCCACCTCATACAGACCCGGAAAATAATTAACACCCTAAGTGCATATATAAAATTATCTTTACATTTCTTAACATAGAATATTAAAAGACTTAACAACATGTATTTGAATTTATAAAAATTACAAGCAGGAAATAAATAAATTCCAAAATGAACAATACTGATTTAAATATCATAATATCTGCCCTTAAAGAAACATTAAGTGAAGAGAGAATAATTACAGATACGGATATACTGGAAAAATACTCCAGCGATGAAACATCGGGCGTCTCATACATGCCCGATATCGTGGTCAGGGCTGATTCCGTCACCGATGTAAGCAGCACATTAAAGATCTGCAGCAAATACAAATACCCTGTTGTCCCGCGGGGCGCGGGCACAGGCGTTACCGGCGGCGCGATACCAGTACAAGGGGGCCTTGTGTTATCCCTTGAGAAAATGAACAGGATAATCGAGATCGACAGGGAAAACATGATCGCAGTAGTCGAACCCGGCGTGATCACAAAGACTTTGCAGGACGCGGCAAATGAAGCAGGCCTCATGTATCCTCCTGATCCTGCCAGCCTTGAATCATGCTCAATAGGGGGCAACGTCGCCGAATGCGCCGGAGGCCCCAGGGCTGTAAAATACGGAACAACAAAAGACTATATCACAGGCCTTGAATTTGTACTTACAAGCGGCGATATCCTGAATACCGGGGGTAAAATAGTAAAAAACGTGGCAGGTTACAACCTCATCGGGATATTACTCGGCTCCGAAGGCACGCTTGCAGTAATCACAAAAATTTATGTAAAACTTTTACCTGCGCCGTCCCATGTAATTGATCTTCTTGTCCCTTTTGATACAATAGAAGAGGCCCTTGACCAGGTGCCGGTATTGCTCCAGCATGGTATCATCCCTTCCACAATCGAATTTATGGAAGAAGACGCCATCAGGCTCGTCAGGGATTTCATGGGAGGCGAGATCCCGTTCAGCAGCGCGGGTGCTCATCTGTTGATACAGATCGACGGAAATTCCGAAGAAATAATCATGAATGACCTTAACACGCTGAATAGCCTTGTAAAAACAAAGTATGACATCCTTGTTGCCGAGTCAAAGTCCCAGAAAGAAAGAATATGGAAAACAAGAAGATCGATCAGGGAAGCGATTGAAAGCACCAGCAAAATATTCCTGGCCGAAGATACTGTAGTTCCCAGGTCAAAGATCTCGGTCTTCCTGAAGGATGTTAAGGATTTCCTGAATTCACTGAATCTTCAGTCTGCAATGTTCGGGCATGCAGGTGACGGCAATGTACATATCGACGTATTAAAAGGAGACATGGAAGACAAACAGTGGGAGGAACTCGTACCTGTCCTGAAGAAAAACATATATAAAAGAGCAATAGAACACGGCGGCACCCTGACGGGCGAGCACGGTACCGGTCTTCTGAGAAAGGATTACCTTAACCTCGTTCTTCCTGAAACCGGAATAGAACTCCTGAAAAGGATAACAGCGGCCTTTGATCCGGACCTGATACTGAATCCCGGTAAAATATTTTAACCCGCGAAAAACACAAGAAACCTGCCGGTATCATGCACAGGCAAACAGGCCGCTTTGGCCGGCAAATATCTATCTTGCTTTAAAATCCGGCTTCCTTTTTTCAAGGAAAGCGGTCATTCCCTCGTTCTTGTCATCTGTGCCGGACAGCCCGAAAAAAGCCTGTATCTCAAGCTCGAGAGCCGCATTTATCGAAACACCGCGGCCTTTATTCATAACACGCTTTACATTGGCAACCGCGCACGGGCCTTTTGACATAATAAGCCTGGCCTTCTCTGCTACTTTATCCATCAGCTCATCAGGTTCATATACTTCTGCAACAAGGCCGATTCTTCTGGCTTCATCCGCGTCGATCATATCGCATGTATATATCAGCTCCCTTGCTTTATTTATCCCTACGATATACGCAAGCCTCTGGGAGCCTCCGAAACCCGGCATAATACCAAGATTCAGTTCAGGCTGCCCGAATTTAGCCTTTTTCGAAGCATAAATAAAATCGCACGCAAGGCATAATTCCATGCCTCCGCCAAGGGCAAAGCCGTTTACCGCAGCCAGTACCGGTTTATTCATATTCTCAAAAGCATTCATCACGGAATGACCAAGGCTGCAAAACTCCAGCGCTTCTACTGTGTTGAACTCCTTCATTGCCGCAATATCCGCACCTGCGACAAAAGCACGCCCCTCGCCTGTCAGGATGAGAGCCTTTACATTGTCATCTCTCTTTGCTTCTTCAGCAGCAGCCAGAAGATCGTTAAGTACATCCCCGTTCAAAGCGTTAAGAACATCAGTGCGGCTGACTGAAACAGTCGCCAAGCCATTATCGATCATATACTTCACTGTATTATAGCTCATTCAAATAACTCCGTTTTTTTTATTTAAATAAAGCTCCCCGCATCAAGTTGCGGGAAATTAAACCATGAGGAGATTAAAAACCTATATAGAATCCGTTATTCTGGGCTGAGAGCTGCTTTAAAAAATCCACTGCGAGAGTGTCCTCCTTGTCCCTGAATTCAGTACCAATACCGATCGTGATAATCTTTTTATTGGATTTGTTCTTTTCACGTATATATTTAAGAAGTTCATCCTTGCTCAATTGTTTCTTCCTGAGCGAATCCGGCTGACCGTCGCTGAATAGAATAATACCTTGGGCATCGCTGTACCTTGGATCGGTAAGCACAAAATCCAGCACAGCCTTTGTGGGAGTATCATGGTAAGCTCTGAGACAAGCAATTTTTTTATAAAAAAGATATTTATCTTCTTCCGATACTATTCTTTTTAATTTTCCCTCAAAATACCCGTACTTGTAGCAATTCAGCTTTGTATTATCGTATGCTTCATCCCTCATTTCGTATTCCCTGCATCTCTTGTCAGGCTCAGGTTTAATTACAAAATCAGGGAATATCTTTCTGTCAATGTTCTCGGAAAAAGCCGGGAAAAAAACAATATCAATATAATATTCACTATCCATACCTGCAATGAACATTTTAAGAGCGGCTTTAACCTGTGAAAGCCTGTCTTCCCTATATTTATTATTTTCAGGCGCCATACTCCCCGAAAGGTCAATCACCATCACGATCCTCTTCGGAATATTAAACGCCATCATGTTTTCATCCTCAGGAGAAGATATGAAAAGATCTTTTCTTATCTCTGCTATCTTATCAACAGTCTTTTTTATCTTATCAGTAGTAGCGTCTATAATCTTCGTAATACTGAATACCCGTTCAACTTCCGCAGGCTCAGCAACCGTCTTCTTCTGTAATTCCGCCCTGGTATTCGCGAGCTCTTCTTTTGTTTCCGTCAGCTTCAGAGACGTAGTCACCAGCTCTTCCTTAATGTCCTGGCACGACATCGACTCCTCACCTATTTTCTGAGTCAGCAAAATTATCATCACGATCATAACAGCGCCCAGGGCACCTGTCATCACGTCAAGCATGGATATATTAAAAATGTTAAAGTCACGGTTTGGCCGTCTCATAATAATATGCCTGGTAATCTAATAGATTATTTTAAAGATTATTTTTTAATAGAAAGCCTGTTTATTAAATTCGTCAGCACATATTTCCCTGACCTGTTAAGAACTTCTTCCTCCCCGCTCTGAACCACATGAAGAATAAATACAAATATAGCGCTTAAAGCGAGCGCAACTATAGTAGTTGAAAACGCGTAACCCAGGTCGGATGAAAGAGCCTTGAATTGTGCTACCTTGTCGGTAAGAGCTCCCATAAACTTGACAATATCAAGCCTGCCGAGGGCTTTTGAAATCCCGATAACAGTCCCGATAAAACCGAGAGTCGGGATAGCCCACATAATATAACGGCTCATGGAGTACCGAAGGTCCAGGCGATGGATATTCAGCTCAAGGTTGCTGTTTAAAACCGAAATTGTATCACTTACAGAATGCGACTTGAAATATTGATTGATGCAGTTATTGATCAGGTCCGGCAAAAAAGCTTCTCCCCTGACCACGGCATTAACTACATTGACCCTGATCTTTTCTATGTCTTCCTCGTTATCGAGAACAGCATTCTCCCCTTCAGGAAGAAAACCGGACTTAGTTAAAAAAATATTTTCTTCGTATGTACTCAGCCATCTGACCCACAACTGGCCAAGACCTATAAAAAAGAAAAGATACATCAGGTTATGCAGTGTGAGAGGATAGACAGCGGAATCTGTTCCAAAAAGCAAAACTCCAGTGGATCCTTTGCCTAAAAGCACGGAAAAAATCGCGATAACAACAATAGAAATAATTACTGATATACCCAGCGCCATCCAGTTTCTTTTTGAGTGAATCATCTGGCTCCCCCGAAAATCATATAAAATCAATTTAACAATATATTTAAATCATTAACTATTTAGAAATAGCTCCCATGATCTCTACGTCATTGAATTAAGCTTTCCTGCTCCAGCCCCCCTAAATCCCCCGGAGGGGGACTTAGGGGGTAAAAAAGCAAAACATTACATTTTTTAACTAATCTTTCAATTCCAAATAATTAATAATTACCTTAACCTAATGGCGTTGGAATTAAAGGGTCCTGCATAACACACGCAACACAACTCATTGCCTCGGAACACACGCCCCGCTGTTATCCCTGTAAAAACCATCCGCGCATACGCATGTATTCTTTCTTTTTGACCATGCCTCGTGAGCCTTCCGGCACTTCTTGACGCATACATATTTATGCGGGCCTTTGCTTAGACTGACCTGGCTTTCATCATCCCTGCATCCCTTATCAGCACACTCACCGTAATATGTGATTATCTCGCACGGCTTGCAGTCGCCTGCACTTGAATAAAACCCCTTTGCGCATACGCATCTGTCGGTCTTCTCATCCCATTCCTTGTTTTTCGGGCAGACGCAGTATCCGTTTTCATCGATAATACCGCCTCTCTCCTCGCATTTATTCCTTAACTGTTCCCGACGCTGATTTTCCTTTGCCCTGATCTTCTCCCAGTCCTGCTTTTCCCTGCTCAGCTCAGCCAGTTGCCTGTCCAGAGCTTTCTGTTTTTCCGCGAGCTTTTTAATCTCTTCATCCTTTTCCTTGCCTGTAAACGCGTTATTAATTATATCCTTTGCCTTATCAAGTTCGGCCTGCTTCCTGGCCAGCTCGGTCTGTTTATCATCAAGTACCTTCTTGGTATTCTTTAATTCATTCTGTACATCATCAAGCTGGTTTTTAGTATTGTCCAGTTCGTTTGTTGTTGTTAACAACTCGGTCCTGGTCTTGTAAAGCTCGCCTGTTGTTTTATCAAGTTTATCCTTTATATCATCCAGTTTATCTGTCAGCTCACCGAGCTTGTTCCTTGTGACGCTCAGTTCGCCTTCCGTCTCTCTTAGCTTCCCCTTAGTCTTATCAAGACCATATTTCAGAGATTCGACATCCCGTTCGAGCTCTCTCACCTCTCTTTCAAGGTGTTCCTGCTTTTTCCTGTTAGCGGCAGCTCTTGTGAAATTATACCTAACACCAATCCCATAGTTTAATTCAAATTCATTCTTAGGAGTCATCTCATACGCGGGCGCCACAAATACGGAAAAATTAAGAGGAAAACGAAAAAGCGGAAAAGACAATCCGACAGGAACTCTCAGATTATTCTTGAAATCCTGATCCTCTTTCGCGAACAAACTGCCGAAACCGACAAATAACTTTGTTTCCCATGTACTTGACCTGTATAAACTAAAAGGTTCAAACAACAGATCAACTGTAATTACAGGATTCCGGTCCAGAGATATCCCGGCGCTACTGTCAAGGCCGACCATATCGGTTATCCAGTACCTGGAGTTAAGGCCGGACGGCGTACCTAAAGCGCCGCCTAATTCAAAATTACCTTTCTGTGAAAATATATCCATATCTTCGGCAAAAGCACTATTCCGGGCAGTAGTTAATGGCAGTTGAAATAATATAAAAAATAAAAGGATAAAAAACTTCAATAAACGTCCCCGGCAGCCCGGGTTCCTTAAAAATACGGTTTCTTTCCTGACCGGTTTTTTTCCTAATATACCTGTCAAATCCAACATAAACCCTCCGGAAAAATTTATCTAAATAACATCGTCCGATTTAAGCAAGGACATTATAATAAAATACAAAGCCGCTTCCCCTCCGTTTCCTCTCCGTAACGAAAAGCTTATTGCCCCGAACTTTATTAAAATCAGACAAGTATAGCTTTTCAGAGCTAAATTATTTAATAAAAAGGCAGATAATTTTGGTAATTATTATGGTAAATCAGGCTAGTTAACTAAAATAGAAACCATATATTTGCAATCGATATTTATATATATTGCTGAAAAAAGAAGGTTTTCAGGCGCTTTTAATAACGTCAACCATTCCGAATCCCTGGCCGCGTCTGGCACCAAGACCGGCATTATAAATACACTTCAGCACTTCCCGCTTCGCTTTAATACTGATCCTGCCGCGCACTGCAGGAATAACCTCGGAATAATGATGCACAAAAAGAAATTTACATCCTGAAGTATCTATATTGATATCATCGGTATGTATACTAGTATCACCATCAGGAAGATATTGCCTGCACAGATTCCTGATGGAATGGGCAAGTGTTATCTCGTACCTGGGATTACCCAGTGCAAGATATCCCACCTTTCTTTTAGTATACCCCCTGACCAGCATCTCCCTTACAACAACAGGAGACATTATTTTAAAGTCCGCATAATCCGTATCAATTGATTTACCGTCTTTTACAAGAACGTTCATCGATTCCACCGGGTATTTAAACGGGCTATATGAATTATCGATCTTGGACAGCCCTTTATGCAAAATCGATAAAAAATCATCATCAATCGACGTAATATAAAGCTTGAGCGAATTAGAATCGAACTCTAATGAAGCATTATCCTCCGATAATATTATCCTGGGATTATGGAAATACAAAGCGAATGTAAAAGGTTTTGTCATTCCGGAATTATAGAGACCCCAGTATTTAAAATAAAGTTCATGACCTCCTTCGTATGATTTAAAAGCATGTTTAATAAGGGCAATAATATTTCTCCTGTAATTAGCATCCAGCATGAAGGGTGACTCCCCTGACAACTTCATCTCAACTGATAATCTCATAATATCATCCTCTTAATATTAGGATAAAAATAATTTTACATAGGATAATATCATAAAACTCTTACCTGTAAAGCGGATCGTCATAAACGACATGCAAGGAGACATGAACGCTACATATAACGACATGAATGCTACACTATGGGCTTTTCCGGTTTATTAATAATTATTATATCTTTACAGCAGCATCGCATGAAACAGAATTATTTTTCAGATAAAAAATCTTCTTAATACAGGCCGGAAATTTAATCTACACTTGATAACCTTATGCCGCTATATGCCGATTTTAGCTTGACAGAAGGATGTACCGCGCATATATCAAAAAAAAATCTTTAAAGGAAATACATACATTATGGATAAAGCAAAAGTCGGAGTAATAGGCGGTTCAGGTATTTATGAAATTGAAGGTGTTGAAATAATAGATGAAGTTTCCATGGAAACCCCATGGGGTAAACCATCGGATACAATAGTCATCGCTAAAGTGGAGGGAACTACCACAGCATTTCTTCCCAGGCACGGCAGGGGACATTTTATCCTTCCTCATGAAGTCAACTCGCGGGCCAACATCGCGGCACTTAAAATGCTCGGAGTTGAAGAGATACTGGCATTTTCGGCAGTAGGCAGCCTCAAACAGGAAATAAAACCCCAGGACTTTATACTCCCGAACCAGGTAATAGACAGAACCAAAGTAAGACCCAGCACCTTTTTCGGCAACGGTATTGTAGCTCATATCGCTTTTGCAGACCCATTCTGTGAAAGAATGCATAAGATCATCCTTCCGGTTGCTGAACAAGCCGGAATAAAAATGCACACAAAAGAAACGGTAATATGCATGGAAGGCCCTGCCTTTTCGACAAGGGCTGAGAGCCGAATGTACAAATCATGGGGAGCTGGAATAATAAATATGAGCACATTGCCGGAAGCAAAGCTCGCAAGGGAAGCAGAGATATGTTATTCTATCATCTGCATGAGCACGGACTATGATAGCTGGAAAGAAGATGAAGAACACGTTACAGTTGAGATGCTCATCAACAATCTTAACCGGAACGCGGCCAATGCCAAAGCTCTCGTAAAAGCGCTTATCCCGAACATGGGCCGGGAAAGAACATGCGCGTGCAAAGAAGCTGTCAAGACTTCCGTTTTCACAGCCCCGGAGAAGCAGGATCCTGAACAAAAGAAAAAGCTTAAGACTATCCTGCCTGACTACTTTTAAGCAAGTCAGCCTGGCCGGATTTTCATGCTGATATAGTTTATAAATAAAATGACTGTACGCCGGAGCCTTTGTTGAGAACAATTGTATATATACTAATTTCTTTCCTGCTCATTCAGATATCCCTGCCTGTGCGCGCTGAAACCGCAGGTTCATTATTCATGACCGGTGACTATTCACAGTACCGCAGCCCGGGATATCTTACAGGCTTCCTGGCAGCGAACAATGCCGCTCCCGGGCCTTTAGCATCTGGCAGTGGGGAAATACAATACGAACATCCTTTAAGAAGATTCGAAATAACTTTCTTTATATCTCTTCCCTTTGTTTTTGTTGTATCCTTCGCGTCCCTTCATACATTTGATGCTATCAAAAGAAAAAATACAAATGTGAATGTATGGAAGAACTACAAGCCGTATCTGCTTGGCGCGACTTTCAGCATAAGCGCTGTTATCGCTTTCCGCGAAGCCTGGATATGCATGGATTTAAATAAAAAGAGGAATATTCCCGGCCAGCCCGAGAACCGGGAAAACATCGAAAGCATTAACGAACAAAATATTTATATTTATGCAGTAAAAAGATATTAGAAGCTGTCAGTGCCCTGTTCTCCGGAAACAGCAGTGTAAACCTCGCGCGCCTTGTTTAAAAGAACTTCCCTGTTATTGGCATCAGGATCATCAAGTACCATCTCAAGCAGTTCATTCAATATCCTGCCGATAACCGGTCCCGGCTTAAGATTAAACTCAGTCATTATAATATGGCCGTCAATATCCAGATCTTTAACAGTCAGGGCATTATCCTGCTCAATGACACGCTCAATTCTCTTCTGAAGTTCCATGATCGGCACAGGCAGGCCGTCCCTTTGCCCGTTCCCTCTTCTGTCACCCAGCCTGACCATCAGCAGATCGTCAAAATTCTCAAGCCCGATCTTTCTTATGAATCTCCTTACAGCGCCGTCTGTCCATTCATCAGAATAATGGAACATATGGTTTAAGACAAGGTTCGTAACCCTGCTGATCTCTTCATTAGAGAACTTGAGTCTCTTCATGATACGCTTTGTCATCTTGGCACCAACGACTTCATGATTATAGAAGGTGCCTTCTCCGTCCTCCCCTTCCCTTTTTGTCGGCACTTTTCCAATATCATGCAGCAAAGCGGCAAGTTTCACAACAGGATCAGCCCCGGGAATAGCATCGCATGAATAAATACTGTGATAATAAATATCGTAAATATGATACTTATTCTGGCTTACATTAAATCCACGCAGCAGCTCCGGCAGAACTAATTCCATTAAACCGGATTCGCGCATATACTCAAGCCCTATCGACGGCTTCTCAGTATCCATAAGCTTCATCAGCTCATCCTTTATCCTTTCAGTAGATACCATCTTCGCAATATCGAGCGTTGCGGGAATAGCGTTTAAAGTATCTCTTTCAATGCTGAAATATAACTTTGCCGCGAACCTGCAAGCCCTGAAAGGACGCAGGCCGTCCTCACTGAACCTGTCAACCGGATTCCCTATTGTGCGTATTATCTTGTCTTCAATATCCTTAAGACCGCCCGTATGATCTATTATCCTTTCCTCTTTAATGTCATAAGCGAGCCCATTGATAGTAAAATCCCGTCTCTTGACATCCTCTTCGAGCGTTTGCGAAAATGAGACCGCATCAGGCCTTCGCCCGTCAAAATATTTGCCGTCAGACCTGTAAGTAGTCACCTCGTAATGCTTTTCCTTCATCAATACAGTTACAGTGCCATGCTTGATCCCCGTAGGAACGACCCTGCGGAAAAGCCTGATCACGTCCTCAGGATGAGCATTAGTGGCCAAATCATAATCCAGTACTTCATGCCCCAGAACAATGTCCCTGACAGATCCTCCAACCAAAAAACAATCAAAACCGTTTTTATTGAAGATATCCACTATACGGATTATCTCTTTTTTAACAGCAACAGGAATATTGAGCTTAATATTTAATATCTTTGAATTTCCGCTTTTCATAAATAAAATGTACTATATAATTAATTCCAAATAAATAAATAATCCTGACTGATTTTTTACATAAAACATCGATAAACAAGATAATTACTTCTTTATCGATTAATTATCAAATACAGGGATTAACCAGTTTGTCTTTAATATTATTTTCTTAAAACAAGAAAGGGAACAATACGCTGACAAAATAACCAAGATCACAATAAGAGAGTGCAAAGTCCATCACATTTTTATTTCCGAACCTGCAAAGGGGCGGGCCTTAACTTCCTTAGATTGTAAAGACTCATGATTATACGGAGTATCAGGTTTATACGAATCATAAGCACTTACTGCGAAAAAATAAAGGACAGTATTATCCAGAAGCGGATAATCCAGAACGCCTTTAGTGTCTTTTCCCCTGTTCTCTTCTATAACATCATTGGATATTTTCACTTCAATATTTGAACGGTTCTTATTAAAGTCATTAGTGATCCTTTCGCCATTTACATAGCTTATAATACCGTCATAAACACCTGACCTGGTGCCATAATAAATCCTGTATCCCATTATATCATGCTCAATGTTCTTGCTCCATCTCAACTGAACATATTTATTGCCGGCATTTACAACTTCAACGAATAGCGGCTTCTGCGGAGGAAGATCAAGCCTGCATGTCAGCTCAACATCATAAAGATACGGCGAGCTTTTTCCGTCTGGCGAAGGCACAAGATATGCTCTCCACTGGTAATATTTGCCCCTCAGGAATTCCCCGCCGTCCTTCATTAAAAAAATATCTTTTTGATTATTCGATATCCTGTACCATCTCAGGTTATTGCTGTCAGCGCTGAACAGGCTGTCGCTTATCCTGAATTCCATCCATACAAACGTATCGTCCGGTAATGATTCCGACCATTTCAACATTGTAACTAAAGTACCTGACGACGGGAAATCGTATACAGGGCTGGTCACCATACCGGCCTGGTTGACAGGGATCCTGTTTTCAAATCTCAACTTTTCGTAGTTCCCGTTTACGATCCCGGATGCTTTTTTCAGATCGTCAATATTGACATATGATATTCTGAATTCATCAATATATCCGGTAAAGCTCTTACCGATCACAGCCTCGGGCATATCAGTACACTCGAATGACGGCTCATATACTCCCTCAAAAGGTTCGTCGGTCTCAGTCACGTATAACACTTCATCTTCAAATCCGTCCAGGTATTTGGCAAGTTTCCCTGAAATACGGTCAAAGCTTAAAATAAAATGATGCCATTCCCCCGAGTCAGGCTTTCTGCCTTTTATCAGTCTCACATCATATCTTATACCGTTCCCGTCTTTAAATACACTGTAAAGATAAACAACAATCCTTCCTTCAGCCAGCTTAATCTCTATTCCGTTCTTTTTCCCGGAAAAATACCCGATCCTTGAAAACAAAACAGAATTATCATTTACCGCAACAGGCATAAATCTGAATTCAAGAGTAAAAGAGCCAAGGTCGCCGCAGCTTCCAAGCCATAAATCTTTTGCTGTTTCTATTGTAACAAAGTCATCATTCTTGAAAAAGCCTGCACCACCCCCACCTAACACGCCGTGGCCATGTAAAAATGTATAAGACGCGTTAGAAATAATATACTTGCCCGTATCGTCCTTCTTCAGCCTTTCTGAGCTGTCATTAAAAGAAAGAACAATATCTGAAATCATAGGATTGCTTCTGCCTTTATACGTCAGGTCCCTGACAGAGAACACCTCCCGGCCAAAAGAATCTGTGGTAATGATCGCGTTTTGAAGATCAATATTCTTATAAGGATATTCAGGGGAAGGCATCTTTATCTTATATGCAACGTCGCTTTTTGCAGATAAAACAATAAACGATAATAATATGATTATGGATCTGTATTTTCGCATAAATATTGTTTTTAAAAATATAGGATATTCGGTCATATAAATTATCGGCAGGTTTTATTCAGGGAAAACAGAAATTAACCGGGAACGTGTATTAAAATATCCTTATACCGGATCCCCGGGCGCGGTCTAAAAGTCCGCGTTCTTCGGGGTTCTTGGAAACGGGATAACATCCCTGATATTCTGCATACCTGTAATAAACTGCACACACCTCTCAAATCCGAGGCCAAACCCCGCATGAGGGACAGAGCCGTATTTACGAATATCGAGATACCACCAGTATTCCTCAGGGTTTAATCCGAGTTCCGTCATTCTGTCCTTCAAAATATCATAATTGTCTTCCCGCTCGCTTCCGCCGATTATCTCACCGATCCCGGGAACAAGAACATCCATGGCTCTTACGGTTTTATTGTCATCGTTAATTTTCATATAAAAAGCCTTGATCTCTTTTGGGAAATTAACCAAAGTTACAGGCTTCCTGAACTTTTTTTCAGTCAGATATCTCTCATGCTCAGACTGAAGATCAGCGCCCCAGAACACAGGAAACTCGAACTTCTCGCCCGACTTCATCAGAATATCAACAGCTTCTGTATATGTTATAGTAATAAAGTCCGAATTAATAATATCCTCAAGATTCGAGATCACGCCCTTCTGTATACGAAGATCGAAAAATTCCATATCCTCCCTGCAGTTATCAAGACAATACCTGAATATATATTTAAGAAAATCTTCAGCAAGCTTTACATCATCTTCAAGAGTCGCGAAAGCCATCTCCGGCTCCACCATCCAGAACTCCGAAAGATGCCTCGAAGTATTCGAATTCTCAGCCCTGAAAGTCGGGCCAAACGTATAAACATTGCCAAGCGCTGTAGCAAGAAGCTCTCCTTCCAGTTGTCCGCTCACAGTAAGGCTCGTCCTTTTCCCGAAAAAATCATCCGCGAAATCCGGGCCATTTTGTTCCGTTCCTGCAGCAGGCTCCAGTGTGCTCACCCTGAACATCTGTCCCGCGCCTTCGCAGTCATTGCCTGTAATTATCGGGGTATGAATATACACAAATCCCCTTTCCCGGAAAAAGCTGTGTATTGCAAACGACAGGGCGCTCCGCAGCCTGAACACCGCGCCGAATGTATTTGTCCTTGGCCTTAAATGCGCTATCTCCCTCAGAAACTCGAATGAGTGCCTCTTCTTTTGTAAAGGATATTCGTCCGCATCAGCGTTCCCGAATATAGTGATCCCGCTCGCCTCTATTTCGTATTTTTGTCCCTTGCCCGGAGACACCGCAAGTTTTCCGGCAACAGAAACGCTCGCACCTGTATTGATCTCCTCAATCACACCATAACCCGGCATGCTCTCCTCAGCAACAACCTGTATATTTCTAAGGCATGACCCGTCATTCACCTCAAGAAAAGAAAACCCCTTTGAGACCCTTTTTGTTCTTACCCAGCCCTTAACAACCACATTATAATTATATTTATCCGAAAGCAGAATATCACTTATCCTGTAACTTTGCACATTATACCCCTTTCTTATTATTTATAGATCAAGTCCTCGTTATAGTTTAAATTCACAGACAAATATATTTGTCAACTCTTTCAAGGCCAGGTTAATTCAAATATCGTCAGGATGAGTTAAAATATAAGAAGAGCCTGAAACATATTTCCGTGATCATTCTGACTAAAATTAATGTTCATAAAAGTCCGAAATCTTTTCTTAAAATTACTGTACTTTCTTTTTTTAATATGCTATAAAACGAATAAAAATTCCTCTGCACATTCAGGGCAACCATAATATCCCTGTTTCGGCAAACACGGAAAAATTAAACAAATGTGGAGATAAATGCAGCAGGAGTAATCTTAATAATATATTTATCCGGTAAAATACAATGAAACGGAAATATGCAATAAAATGTAGATTTTTTGTTTTTTATTTAATATTTTTAAGTCTTTTTTTAACATTGTCCGGCTGTAAAAAAACGAAAGTATACTCCATTGGAATAATCAACATCTTACCGTCAATGCAGGAAATTATAAATGGTTTTAAACAGGGAATAACGGAATATGGTTATATCGAAGGAAAAAAATTAAAATATTTATACGAATGCCCAAATGTAGGAATTGATAAACTCAATAAAATAGCTCAAGGTCTGGTAAAAGCAGATGTTGATTTAATTTTATCAATTGCAACTCCCGCCACAATAGTAGCAAAGCAAGCCACGGAAGGCACCGGCATCCCGGTTGTATTTGTGCCGGTAACAAACCCGGTCGCAGCAGGTATCATAGACAGCATAAAAAAACCCGGCGCTAATATTACAGGCATCACCTTCGGCATTCAGGAAAATCGCCGCCTTGAATGGCTTATACGTATTGCTCCCGGGATCAAACATATCTATACTGCGTATAATGTACAGGACCCAAGTCCTGTTTTTGCCTTAAAAATGATAAAAGAAACAGCCAAGAAATTAGGCGTTAATATAACTGCCAGAAAAATCCATAATACCAAAGAACTCGATTATGCTGTAAAAAACATTCCCAGGAATGCCGACGCTGTTATATTGTTACCTGACAGTCTTGTTGCCACTCATCTTGAAGATTTTGTTAATGCTGCTATTAAGCGCAAATTACCGGTTTCCGGAGCTAATATTGAAGTTGTTAAAAAAAACAGCGTTTTAACATCATACGGCTTTGATCAATTCATTACAGGAAAACAGGCATCACGTCTCGCTGATCAAATCTTCCATGGGATCAAACCCGCAGATTTACCTGTTGAAACCGCTGAATTTCATCTTGCAATAAATTTAAAAATAGCAGGAGAAATCGGCCTTAATATTCCTGATGAAATTCTGAGGCAGGCGGATATTATAATTCGTTAACAATAAAGTATTTACAAATCTGTCTT
>CAZVYR010000017.1:9256-25350 GCA_964631555.1 uncultured Leptospirales bacterium | reverse complement strand
ATGAAAAAGACGCTTCATGATCCCATCATGTATCTTAAAAATTTTCAAAATACATACAGCGGCAAAAAAGAAGACATCAATGAAAGCGTAAAATTAATTCAGGAATTATTCGGAAAGTAATATAAAGGTACAAAAAAATAAACACCAAATGAAACATCTAAACAAACCGAGACTTATCTTCTGGGAACTCACAAAGAGATGCAACCTGAACTGCATACACTGCAGGGCAGAAGCGGACGACCAGGAATTTTCCGGCGAACTGCAAACCGGGAACATTCTCCGCATTATTGACGACATTGTTTCCTACGCAAGCCCCATCCTGGTACTTACAGGAGGAGAGCCGTTATACAGAGAAGATATTTTTGAAATAGCGGAGTACGCAGCAGGCAAAAGCCTTCAGCTCGCGCTTGCCACAAACGGGACACTGATCGACCGGGATATTGCCCTGAAGATAAAATCTTCAGGCTTCCGGAGAGTCAGCATATCCATTGACGGCAGCACCGCAAAATCGCATGATTCTTTCAGGGGAATACCCGGTTCGTTTACCAAAGCACTGGAAGGTGCACAATACCTGGCAGACGCAGGCGTTGAATTCCAGTTCAATACTACTATCACAAAAAGAAACAAGGACGAACTGGAGGATATCATCGGGCTTGCTGAAAAAATGAAAGCCAGGGCTCTGCATATCTTCATGCTTGTCCCTGTGGGCTGCGGCGTGCAAATAGCGGAAAAAGAAATGCTGTCAAAGGAAGAATACGAAGACGTCCTTTTATGGCTTTACGACAGAATGAAAAAAACCAGTATGGAATTCAAAGCCACGTGCGCCCCGCCCTATTACAGGATAATTCGCCAGAAAGCAAAAGAAGAAGGCAGAAAGCTTTCCGTTGAAACAGACGGCATGACCGCAATGACCCGTGGCTGTCTCGCGGGCAGCGGTGTCTGCTTCATCTCGCATACCGGTGAAGTACAGCCATGCGGCTATCTCCCTTTATCAGCAGGAAATCTCAATGAAAAATCATTCAAAGAAATATGGGATAACTCCCCGCTTTTTAAAGAACTCAGGGACATGGATAAACTTAAAGGCAAATGCGGCATTTGCGAATACAAGATGTTCTGTGCCGGATGCAGGGCAAGAGCCTTTTATGAAACAGGCGACTACATGCAGGAAGAACCTTACTGCGTTTATATACCGGCCAGGCAAAGAAAATAAAAATCCCCCCCCCCGGGCAACGACTTGTTATACATCCCGGTCAATCCTGCCCGCAATATCAATAACAATAAAGGGCATATCGAATAGAGAAAATTTATAATAACAAACAAAAAAACATTTGCATTCTTCCGTTTAACGAATATTGTCTTAGCCCTATAATGTTAATAGTGTATTTTTATTCAATCAGGAGAAAATCCAATGAGAAAACTTTTTTTAATACAGGTTCTGTTATTCGTATTATTGATAGCGAACAGCGGCTTTTCCGCGCCAAAAAGCCTCGACGGCAAGCTCGGCACCGGTTACGCTACAGACCCTGAAAAATTCGGCTGGCAGCTCAATTTCGCATACATGACTGAACTCGATCCATTCTTTTCCATAGGATTCGAACCAGGTATTTACTGGACTACCTGGGATAGAAAAGTCGGGAGAGAAACCGTTGGAGGAGTTGAAGCTGACGTCAAAGCTGACACAAATGCTTATGTAATTCCTTTTCTGCTGGACGCTCAGATCCGTCTGCCGAATATGAAACAGAAAATAATTGTGGAACCATATATTACTCTCGGTCTCGGCTATTCAATGATGCTGTTAAATTATTCCCAGCCGGAGTATGAAAGCTCACCCGGCGTTGTCGTACCTTCGGAAAGCAAAACAAAATTCTTCCACGGGCTTACATGGCAGGCCATGTTCGGCATGAGCTATAATCCCGGCCCTTCATCAAAGATTGAATTTCTTGCTGAAGTCGGCTATAGATACGCAAAGCTTGAAAGAGATAATCTTGAAATAGACATATCAGGGCTTATCATCAACATTGGAGTCAGGTACCCCTTCGGCGAAACCGCCCCTGCGAGTACACTTTAAACGCAGTTAACAGCTTACAAAATGCATCCCAAAATCCGGATTATACACTGATATGATCATCGGAGTTTAGGTAATTAAAATATATGCTTTAAATTTTCGAGGACTGCCCGAGTCTTCCAGGTGTTTGTCCGAGTTCCGCAGAGAATTTAAAGCATATATTTTAATTACCTTAGCAACGACTAACAATTACAAATAAAAACATCAGCAAAAGCCGGATTTTGGGACGCACTCTAAATTACTTTTCCAGCACCCTGAATTCAGTACGCCTGTTCTTTTCGTCAAACCCAGGCCCCGACTGCGGAATAAGCGGCTGACGTTTTCCTGCTCCGCGCACCTCGAATCTTTTTCCGTCAATTCCCTTGCCAGCAAGATAATCCCTTACTGCTTTTGCCCTTTCAAGGCTGAGTTTGTCATTAAATTCATCAGTCCCATGAAGATCAGTATGGCCTATTATTTCAAAACGTATAGAAGGATGTTTTTTCAGATACCCTGCCAGGGCATCCAGGTACGGATATGACTCCGGTGTGATCCTGGAAGACTCGAAATCAAAAAATATCGAATGAACATCAAAACTTGCTTCCTTCTCAACCGGAACAAGTTCAATAATTCCCGGCCCGCCTTTTAAAGACGGAATATTCAATCTTTCAAACATGGGCAGGTAGCCCTCTTCATTTATCTCGATATCAAGATCAGTAACCAGGGGATTATGCTTAACCGAAGCTTCCCCGTTTTCATTCGTCTTTTTCTTTATTTCATAAGTAACTGTTCTGTCTTCGCTTTCCTTCACTTTCGTGGATATTGTCATCTCTGTGCTCAGCGGCTTCTTTGTTTTTTTATCGCGAACGATTATCTTCAAAGAATCGTCTTCAACTGAAATCCCTGAAGAGTACACATCGTATGAACCGTACCCGCCAGGCCTGTCAGAGCAGAAGAATATCGAACCGCCTATCAATGAAAGATTTATTTCATTCTTCGCGGAATTTATCTTTCCGCCCAGGTTTACAGGCTCTCCAAAAATCCCGTTTCCATATTCAACAAAGTAAAGATCCCAGCCACCGAATCCCCCTTCCCTGCGTGATGAAAAATAAAACCCTTTACCATCAGGAGAAGGAATAAAACCGGTATCCTGAGCGTTTATATTGACAGGTGCAGGCAGAGGAACCGGATTGATAAATTCTCCGCCTGCGTATTCGGCCTTCATAATGCGTGCCCTGCTCACATCTCCGAAAGGCATACTGGTATAGTATAAAGTCTTTGAATCAAGGCTGAGACTCGGTGCGCGCTCATGATGGACTGTATTGACAGTACCCGGAACTTTGATCGGGTAATCCCACTTTCCATTTATATTCCTGCTTACATAAAGATCAAATGATACCCTGACTTCGCCCTTTTCATTCGCGGGCATCTCAAAGCTTCCATCCCTGTCCGATGAAAAAAAAATAAACGACCCGTCGGGAGTTATATAAGGACTTTCATCATTATAATTCGAATTAATTTCATACATTGGCCGTGGATCAGTCCATGCTCCATCCTCTAAATGACTGATATATATGTCCTGGTAATGGCTGCGCCCGCGCTTGGAATTAAAAACAAGCGTTTTACCATCGGATGTAAAGGTGGGAGCAAAATCAGCCTCTGCCGAATTAACTGGAGGACCTATGTTCACAACTTTATCAACGTGTATTGTCTGTGCAGTGACAGCCGGATATAATGATATGAAAATGAGAAAAACGAACAAGATTACAGTTACTAACAAAGACAGACGGCGTTTACAAATAATAAGCATATAATGATTTAATGCGGACATAATATCTCCCTAAAAAACATATAGACAATTTTAATATCAGGATAATCACACTGAGTGACTATTATATAATTACTTGTAATGAGAATCCGTATCAGGTACAGCACGTCACTTTTCAATGAAGCTCCCTGTCGCAAGCGGACGGAGTATTCTTCACTTAAAGCTGCGGAGTAACAAAAACTAAATTGGTAACTTTCCGCAGCAAGTGCAGGCTTCCTGCAAAAGCTGCGGGGAATTAAACCATTGGAAGATTAAAATGCCGGCTAAACAGCATAGCCAGATCTTTTTTAGTATACGGTTTAGGAATACCATCCGTGAAACCGTACTTACCCGGATCCGATAATACGGGGTCATCCGAGTAACCGCTTGAAGCGAATACTATCACTTCCTTATCGATCTTGCGTAACTCCGTTATGGCTCGTTTACCGCCCATACCGCCCGGGATTGTTAAATCCATGATCACAGCTTTGAAGCTGCGGCCTGTTTCCAAATAATTTTTAATTAACTCCAGCGCTTCCTCCCCGTCCGCTGCCAAAACGACTTCATAGCCCATACTAGTCAAAATAGCGCGCGTTATATCGAGTATCGACTTCTCATCGTCCATTACCAGCACGCGTCCGCTTCCCTTATGAATAATATATCCATGTGTATTATCCGAAGCAGGTTGTTCTTCTGACGCCGGGATCAATATGTAAAACGAAGTTCCCTTTCCGGGAACTGAGTCAGCCCAGATATCCCCGTCATGTTTTTTAATAATGGAATATACAGTCGACAATCCAAGTCCGTTACCTTTTTTCTTGGTAGTGAAAAACGGATCAAATACATGAGGAAGTATTGTTCCCGGAATACCGATACCGGTATCGCTGAATACGATCCTGATGTAATTACCCTCATTAAGCCCCGGATGCTCCTCATGCCTGAGACTGATGTTTGACGCAGTAATTGTAATTATGCCTCCCATCGGCATTGCCTGCTGAGCGTTAATTACGATATTATCTATCACCTGCCCCATCTGGTTCTTGTCAAAATCGCAGAACCATAAATTCTCATCAATCTCGAAATTGCACACTATATTTGAACCACTAAGAGCGAACTTGACGCTTTCTTTTAGCAAAGAAGTAAGCGAACCCGTCTTCTTTAACGGACTTCCTCCCCTGGAAAAAGTAAGCAGTTGCTGGGTAAGATCCCTGGCACGGTCGTATCCTTTAAAAGCTTTATCCAGGTATTCAAATACACTACTATTCTGGGAGCAGACTGACCTGGCAAGGTCGATATAACCGAAAATTATATTCAGAAGATTATTAAAATCATGAGCTATCCCTCCGGCCAGTGTACCGATAGACTCTAGTTTCAGTGTCCGCCTGATGTATTCTTCGGTTTTCTTCCTTTCTGTCAAATCATTGGACACGCTCAGTATTACTTCTTCATCGCGCCATTTGATTGATTTTGCAGACACATGCAAAGGTATTATTGAACCGTCTTTCCGGTAATGAATCACCTCAAAGAATGATTCCCCTGTCTCGAACAGTTCTTTCACTCGGGACTGGTGCAGCACCGTATTCTTTTTAGCATCGAGATCCCAGAGATTGACCTGCATGAACTCGTCTTTCGTATATCCGTAAAGCCCGAAACAGTGCTCATTCGCATATATAATTGAACCGTCTTTTTTATGCACAATAATAGCAGCAGGCGCGGAATCAGCGATACTCCCAAGCATTCTTATCTGATCCTCATGGCGCTTGCGTTCCGTGATATCCAGTGCGGTAAAGACAACTCCTTTGGAATGGTCATCATGATCAATCGGGCATGAACATAAAACCACATCTATAAGGTCACCGTCCTTTTTCCTGAAGCGGGTCTCTACGTTGCCCATTCCTTTGGTATTTAATTGCCGAAAATTTTCCTGCCCGACATATTCATACATTGCAGGGCTTTCATAAAGGACCATATCGTCTTTTCCAAGGAGCTCTTCACGGCTATACCCGGTCATCTCAAAAAACAGGTCGTTAGCCTCTTTTAGAACACGGTTTACCACAACTCCAATCCCTGTCGGAACAACACGAAATAGACTTCTTATTTTATTGATAATTTCTTTAAGATCTTCTTCGATCCTACTACCGTCTGAAAGCTCATTTATCACAGCAATATAAAAAGAATCGGTTCCGTTGCCATCAACATAAACTGATTTGACTGAAACATCAAGATTGATTTTTTCCGGTTTTTCCCCGGTGAATGATTGCAATCCCTTTGTTCCCGCATTACTAATTAACGGCAGCCTGCAATTGACTTCATTCCCTTTCTGTAACGAATTCTTTTGCTCCTCAGTAAGCTCATCAAACAGACTGATGTTTATCCTGGAAGTTTCGAATACTCCGAAAAGATCAGTACATATCTTATTAGCATCTATGAGCATACCTTTAGTGTCAAAAATACACATTGCAACAGGCGAGTTGTAAAAAATATCTTTATATAATCCCAATATATCTTTCATTGTGTATATTTTAATTTCCCGTTATTAAAATTCAAGGAAATTATATGATAAAATTCCGGCTTATTGCATCTTAATAAGATGCAATAAAAAAGTATTAAATAATGAATTATTTAACTGAATATTTATTGAAGAAATATTTTATAAAAGTTATAATTGTTACAAAACGTAATGAATATTGCAATTAATGCATTATTTATGTTCAGGAACTAAAGTTCATTACGACAGGGACGTAATGGAATATAAAATAAGCGACTTAATCGATATCAATCGGATCCACAACCTTCTTAATACCTTTGTACAGGCAAACAGGATTACTACTTCAATCATTGATCTTGAGGGAAATATATTATCCAGTACCGGGTGGCTTGATATGTGTACGAAATTCCATCGTACGCACCCTGAACTTAATAAAAAATGCATAGAAAGCGATACTATCCTTCTGCAAAAACTCAGGAAAAAGACCGGTTATACAATTTATAAATGCCTGAACGGAATTATGCACGCTGCGATGCCTATAATAATTGATAAAAAACAGATAGGAAATCTTTTTATGGGCCAGTTTTTTCTTGAACCTCCTGACATAGATTTCTTCCGCAGCCAGGCATCCAGGTACGGCTTTGACGAAACCGAGTATCTCTCCGCTTTATCAAAGATCCCGGTTATTCCTGAAACCAAGGTAAAAGATATTTTAGAATTTTTACTCGATCTGACAGAGCTTCTCGGCGAAATGGGCCTGTCACGTATTCATCAGTTAAAAATGAACGAAGAATTACACAAGAGCGAAGAAAAATACAGGCTGCTAATTGAAAATCAAAACGATCTCATTCTTAAACTGAACGGTCAGCAAAAGATCGTCTACGCGAGCCCCAACTATTGTAAAACTTTCGGTAAAAAAGAAGAAGACCTGTGGGAAACAACAGTCTCCATCATGACACATATAAACATAAACAGCACTCCTCCCGTCGTATCTGAAATACCGGCTGAAGAAGATTATTTTTTTCAGCGGGAAGCAAGAATGTTAACTATCAACGGATGGAGGTGGTTCGATTGGTCTGTAAAGGTAATACCCGATAATTCAGGAAATATCAAAGAGATCATTTGCGTAGGCAGAGATATTACAGAAAATAAAAATGCCGAATTGTCTCTCTACGAAAGTGAATTACTTCTGAACGAAGTCGGCACCATAGCTAAAATAGGAGGATGGTCAATTGACCTCACTAATCGTAAACCCAAATGGACAAAAGGCACGTATGATATTGTGGAGATCGAGTACGGAAACAAGATTCCCGGGCTGGATGAACACATTGTATATTTTCTTCACGAGTTCAGGCCCCTTGTATCGAAAGCTATACGGAAGCTTATCAAAGAGCATATTCAATTCGATTTTGAAGCTAAATTAAAAACAGCAAAAGGCAATATTAAATGGTGCAGAGCTATAGGCAGAGGAATATGGAAAGACGGACAATGCATTAAAATATACGGCACATTCCAGGATATCAGCGAAAGAAAAAAATTCGAAGATGAACTGATAAAGTCAGAAAAGATCCTCAGGGAGAAAAACCAGTTCATAGAATCAATCGTGAATCTCAGCCCTGACCTCATGTTCATTCATGATATAGTTGAACAGAAAAATATATATACTAATGACGCTCTAAAGATCATCCTTGGATATTCTCCCGATGAATTGAAATCAATGGGAGGACGCGTACTTACAGATTTAATGCACCCGGATGATTACCAGGCATACCTCAGAAATATCTTCCCGAAATATTCAAAAGTCAGTGATAATGAATTCATAATCCATGAATTCAGAATGAAACATAAAAACGGCCAATGGATCTGGCTTGAGTGCAGGGAAATGATATACATTCGGGACCAGGACGGAACCCCGCGACAGTCATTTGGAGTAATACATGATATCACGGAACGCGCGATCTATGAAGAAAAGCTGAAAAAGGCTTACGAGACCGCGAGCAAAGCAGAAGAAATAGCAAACCTCGGGAGCTGTAGCTGGAATATCAATAATGATGAGCTCGCCTGGTCTGATAATCTGTGCAGAATACACGGCCTGGAGCCTGAACAATTCGACAAGAAGTTCGATACCGCCTTAAAATTCGTCCACAATGATGACAAACATATAATGTATGAAGAGATTGAAAGAATGTACGCGGAAAAAACTTCAGGAAAGATCGAGTACCGGATTATAACAACTACGGGAATAGAAAAAATACTGGAAGCTACCAACAGGCTTTTCCTGAACGACAATAGTGATATCACAGATATCATCGTCATGATACAGGATATCACTGAAAGGAAAGAAGCTGAAAAAGCATTATCGGAAAGCGAAAAAAAATACCGCTCACTTTTTAACGGCATGCTCAACGGTTTCGCGTTAAGCAGGATGATATACGACAGCGATAACAAGCCGGTTGACTGGGTATTCCTCGATGTTAACGATGCTTTTGTGAAAATAACCGGTTACCCGAAGGATATAATTGGCAAAAGAATAATGGAAATAGCTCCGCATACAAAGGAGAATGCCCCGGAATTGTTTGAGATATTCGGGAAGATCGCCTCCGAAGGTCCGACAGCCAAAAGGAAAAAGTTTGATATTTATCTTAAAAATTTAAAAATATGGCTTTCGATCATAGCATACAGCCCCATGAAAGACCACTTTGTTACGGTCTTTGACGACATAACCAGCAGCAAAGAATTTGAACAGGCATTACAGGAAAGCGAAGCCAGGTACCGCTCCCTTGTGGAATCATCCACAGACCATCTCTTCCTTCTCAGCCCTACAGGCGACTTTATTGCGAGTAATGACCGGGTTGAACATCTCAACCTGGAAAAAGGCAGTGAACTCAACGGCAAGAATATAAATGAGTTGTTTACCGGGGAAACACTGAACATATTCAGAAACAAATTAGGCCAGGTCATACTCACCGAACGCGCAGTAAATTATGAGCATAGAATACCAGTACAGCGCGGGAAATTTATATATCAATCAATCACATTATACCCCGTTAAACGTAAAGATGCACTCTGGGCAATAGGAGGTATCAGCAGGGATATAACAGAACAGAAACTCGTAGATGAACAACTCCGCCAGCTTGGTAAAATGGAATCCATAGGCAGGCTTGCCGGAGGCATAGCTCACGATTTCAACAATATACTGAATATCATAAACGGGTATGGTGAACTTGCTATGGAAGAAGTAAATTCCGACGATCCGGCTTATGAATATCTTGCTGAAATTTTAAAAGCCTCAAAAAGATCAGCAGAACTCACGAATCAACTTCTGGCTTTCGCGCGCAAACAAACAATAGAGCCTGCTGTCCTGGATATAAACAGGATAATCAGGAACAGTGAGAAAATGTTCCGCCGCCTCCTGGGGGAAGACATTGATTTTCGCTTTTTACCGGAAAAAAACCTCTGGCCAATCCTCATGGATGAATCACAATTAGACCAGATACTCACCAACCTTGCGGTAAACGCGCGGGACGCAATCTCTAATACAGGAACTATTATTGTTGAAACAAATAATATCTTACTCGATGAAGATTACTGCAATATCCACCCGGGATTTATTCCGGGAGAGTATGTATTCATATCTTTCAGCGATTCAGGCATAGGAATGGATAAAGATACTATTGAACATATCTTTGAACCATTCTACACAACAAAAATGGAAGGAAAAGGTACAGGGCTCGGCCTTTCAACCATATACGGAATACTTGACCAGAACAATGGTTATATCAATGTATACAGCGAACCCGGACAAGGCACGACATTTCAGATATATATCCCCAGGCACGAAGGAGAAGTGCCGGAAAGCACAGATAAAAAAAAGGAACCAATACTGACCGGAACCGAGACAATAATGGTGGTTGAAGATGAAGATCAGATATTAAAACTCAGCATGGAAATACTAAAAAACCTGGGGTACAAAGTTTTAACCTTCCAAAAACCCGAACAAGCATTAAAATACTGCGAAAGCAACAACGAAGAAATACACCTCCTTCTTACGGATGTGGTAATGCCTGTAATGAATGGGAAAGAATTAAAAGATAAAATTGAAAAAATAAGACCTGGAATCAAAACCCTTTTCATGTCAGGTTATACTGCCAATGTAATAGTACATCGCGGGGTACTGAGCGAAAACGTCAACTTTATACAAAAGCCGTTCTCAAAAATCTCGCTCGCGACCAGGGTACGTGAAGTGCTGGATAAATAAAAGTAAAGCCTGCTTTTATTATTCTCTTCCCCTCCGTTTCAAATACGCTTTAAATCCTGCACGATAGCTAATGGTAAAAACCAAAAATCTTTCAAATTATAAATCCACATTGCTGTATGACCATGGAACCTGGAACATGTAACTTGGAACTATTGTGCAACCTCTCCGTTTCAAAGCCGTATATCGATAGAATCGGCAAATATACAAAAGCTGGTTATTCAGGACACAGTTCAATCTGATAACAAGAATATTTAACTACCCTCCGCCAATAGGCGGAAAAACAGCGAGCACATCCCCGTCCTGTAGTTTATAATCTGTTTTAACATGACGGTTGTTTACAAAGATTATAGCAGCCTTTTCCTTGGGAATATTCTGATCCGTAAGTACCCTTTCGACAGTCATCCCGCGGCCGTACTCAAAGTCTTTTATGTCAAAGCGCCCGAGACGCAGGTTCGCGAACAATTTTACAGTAATATTCATGCTTTATACTCTTGCTTTAGCTGAAAAAAATACAAGACCGTCTCCTGCAAAAGCACCGCTGCTCTTAAGAAAAACAGTATCTACAGTATCCCCATTCAGCGATATTCCTGAACAACCCTGCCAGAAAGTCTCCGGCTGGCTGTTTATAAAATCCCTCAATTCCGGAGCACTGACAAAAATACCCTTTCTAAGAACATCAGGTCCCAGTTCCCCCATCACGAGATTAAAGAGCTTCACTGTAATCAACCCTTCTTCTTGCTTTACAGCCTCACCATCTTCAATATGAGTTATAGACTGGCGAAGGGAAGCAACATAGCTTCCCCGTTTCAAAACAGCTCCCATCAGCCCCGGCATAGCTCCGGAAAATGCCACACTGGAACCATTCCGTAAAATCGCAGTGTCAATATCATCAACAGGCTCTCCATCCAGTATAACGGTAGTGATCCTACCGGCAATAAATTCATTGCTCAGTCCGTAAGTCCCGCGCAGGAATTCCCCAATACTGCATCCTGTATTGATCCCCAACATAAATCCGCTTTGAAGAAAATAATAAATACCGGGTAAAAGCCTGTCTTCAATCTCAAGCGCGAGACTGGTTACTTTTTTATTGTACAATTCAGTTCACCCCTGCCGCAGAGACTCCGGAATATACAATCCAAGTTCCCGAATATCTCTACGGCTTAAATATAGTTTTTGGATTACCAGTTAAAAACCTTATCCAGATCCTCATCCTTTACCTGGAATGTTACATTATGAGGTGCGAGCTTTTCTGAATAAAAATACGAAGGCAGCCTGTCGTGCTTCGAGGTAAACCCTGCTCCCGCATTAAAATCCCTTTCCATTTTCAGAATATCCATGCCCAGCTTGGATACATCATCCCCTGTAAGGCTCATCCCGTAAAAAGAATTGATCAAATCCACAAGCGCCTGGAAAGTCTCCGGCTGGTCAAGCAAAGGAAATGCGATGAAAAGACACATTCCCGTAGAATCAATAGCCGCTGTGGCAATCTGGAGATTCCTTGAAAGCTCTATCTGGCCTTCCGGCTTAAGCGGATCGACATCCCCGCCTACCTTGAGAAGATTAGTGGCTACAGCATAACCGGCAGTATGGTCGGCTCCCATAGTGCTTGTAGCATATGTCACGCCCATGCCCATTACCGCGCGTGGATCATAAGCCGGCATTGCCTGCCCCTTTACCACAGGCGCTCTTTCTATACCAAACACCTTTGCGGTTACAGCAGCCCCGCTTCCCAGAATGCGGCCGAGCGGAGTTCCTTTCCCTACTTCCTCCATAAAGCCCAACGCCGCTTTCCCGTCGCCGAACTTTGCGAGGCCTGCGTCCATGGCCACACCAATTGTCGCTCCCATTTCTATCGTATCAAGCCCGAAATTATCATCCATAAAATCAAGATGAGCGATAGTATCAAGATCGTCAATACCGCAATTCCCGCCGTGAGCCCAGACAGTTTCATACTCCGGCTGTTTGGTCAGAAAATGACCGTCCTTGTCATTATAAGTCCCCGAACACTGTATAACACAGCCGCGGTGGCAGCCGTGCGTGGCAAGGCCTCCTCTCTTGACTTCCAGCTCAGCCTGTGTTTCGCCGCTTATCTTTGCGACGCCTTTAAACTGGCCCTCTTTGAAATTATACGTGGGATAACCTCCGGCTTCATTAACGATATTGGCCAGAACATTGGTTCCGTATGCAGGCAGGCCTTCCCCGGTAACAGAGTGTTTCTTCAGGCCGCTCACAAAGGCTTTATTCGCTTCCTTGAATTTTTGCGCATCCTTTGGCTCGCGCATCTTCATGCCTTCATCATCCAGAATTATAACCTTAACGTTCTTTGATCCCATTACAGCACCAACCCCGCCCCTGCCTGCGTGCCGTGTGGGCCTCAACTCCATATCTGTGCAGGCTATAGAGGCGGCGCTCATTTTCATCTCTCCGGCAGTGCCAATGGAAATACAGGCAATATTGTTTCCGTATTTCTTCTTCATCTTTTCAATGAGATCATAATTAGGCTGCATCTTCAGGCTGTTGTCCTTCTCTATCCTGACGCCGTCCTTATTGATCAGGATCTTGTAAAGATCGTCGCCCTCAGGTTTGCCTTCTAAAACAATTGCGGCATATCCCAGCCTTGCCAGGACCTGGGCCGCCTGCCCTCCGGAATTCGCTTCCTTAATACCGCCTGTAAGCGGGCTCTTGCAGCCGACAGATAATCGTCCGGACATTGCGGCTATAGTCCCGCTCAAAAGGCCGGGCGCGATAACGAGCTTATTTTCAGCCCCGAGAGGATGACAAAGCGGCGGGACCTCTTTGGAAACGATCGCTGAAGTCATACCCCTTCCGCCGAATCCGGAATAATTCCCCAGGGACTCAACAGAAGACTTGGGACCACCCTTGGCTCCCATATCAATCCTTAAAATCTTATCCATAAATAACCCCCAAATTATTTATTTTTGATAGACAATTCCCTTAACTGTAATCCGTTAAGATTTTCGTACCATGATAAGAGAATTTCACCGCAGTGGAAAGGCTGTATGAGCAGGTTTGGCTTTTACTCCAGAATGAGATTGCCAATTAGTTAAACCGTGTATGAAGTTGCAGAGATTTAAATACATCCCGAAGTTCCGCTTTTATACAAAAACTGTCTTTATCTTTTTTAATCTTCTGAGTAACTAAATTTTAAAACAACATATTTTACAGCTTTTGACGGTTACTCTAAGATTTGTGACCGTCTGCAGGGTAGTACCGCCCTGCGGGCGTGATGAACTGCTAAACACAGCCTCGAATCCGCGGTATCGTTAAGTTTATCCTTGACCCCGTTTATTGAAAAGTCAACCGTATTTCATATATTTCTATAAAACCTGTCTCTTAAATCCGGCGTCATTATGGAAAAAGTACGAAAAGCGATTGACTGAAATTCAATTAACTTTATTTTTATTTTTTAACTATAATAAAAACCAGTCTAAAAGAGAAACCTAACATAATTAAAAGGACTATATAATGATAAGAGAAATTACACAGGAGGATGAGAAAGATCAATACATAGCGTTAAACAAATACTGCTTCCCGAATATGAACAACTGGATCGATAATCTCTTCCCGCTGCCGCAGGATGATATAGTCTGGGGCAAGTTTTTTGATAAAAGCCTTCAGGCAGGGCTGATCTCAAAATCATTTCTTACGTTTCTATTCGGCGAAAGGGTGAAAATGAGCGGCATCAGTGCTGTCGTATCAGCCCCGGAAAAAAGAAATTCAGGACATGTCCGCGAACTAATGACACACGCGCTGCAAAAGGATATCGAACGCGGTATGCTGATCTCCTCTCTTACCCCGTTTCAGTTCCGTTATTATGAAAAAATGGGATACGGTTATATAGGAGGCCCTGTATCATACGGCTTTAATCCCGAGCATATCCTGCCGCTCCGGATAAACGGGGAATTCATTCCAGTAGAATCCGCGGAACACACAAGGGAACTGGCCAAAGTACATGACCAGTTTGTCAGCCATTACGACTTCGGAATAGAATCCCAGTTCGATATTAATAATTATCATAACAATCTGAAAGCCTATAACTCCTATGCTTATATTTACAGGTACGATAATGAACCTTCCGGCTATATTGAATACCAGCTTCTCCCCGGCGAGGGATTCCCCAAAAAGATGCAGATTCTCAGAATGGCATTTCTGGATACAGGGTCCTTTCAGGCATTATTCGCGTTTATCAGGTCCCACAGGAACAACTGCTCGGATGTCACAATGTCGGTACCTGCTAACCTGGAACTCCGCCAGCTTTTCCAGGAACCCCGTATAAAGATTGAAACTATATCAAACTGGATGGCACGCCCGCTGAATGTTGAAGCTGTGCTCCGACTCCGCCTGGCAAATGATCCCTGCGCGCATGATATCGAATTCTCCGTTAATGATCCGCTAATAAGTAAAAACACAGGTACATACAAACTGCATAACACTGAAGTCACAAAGACCGGGCATAGTGAACAGAACCCTATTCCCTTCGCGGTTTTCTCGTCTCTTCTATTCGGTGCCGTTACATTCAGCGAAGCGTATTTATCAGGGCGTATCGAATGGTACGATGAAGCAACAGCCGGCTACTTCTCAAAAAAGCAAAACATATACCTGAGTGCGACCTTTTAGCAGTCTCATGATACACGCTTTAAAAGAAATAATGCATCAGCACCCTGAAAGATATTCCTGTATTTAGATACCGGATATTATATAAGACTAAAAAAGATAAATTGCAAATATGAAAATCGATAACAAAGAAATAGATGCTGTAATATTCGACATGGACGGCCTTATGTTCGACACTGAAAAACTTGGCGAAACATGCTGGGAAAAAGCAGGTGAAAAATTCGGATATAATATCAGCAGGGAAATCTATAAAAAAGTAACAGGATTAAATCTTGCCAAATCAAAAGAAATATTCCTGAAATATCATGGTAAAGACTTCCCGTTTGATATCATAAGAAACGAAAGGATAAGACTGGCCAACGAGAAAATCATATCCCGCGGTGTGCCTGTAAAAACAGGGCTTTTCGATTTGCTGGATTTTCTGAAAAGCGCGAAAATAAAAACAGGTCTTGCCAGTTCGACAGAGAAGCAAAGAGTATATCTTTTGCTTGATCAGTCAAAAACAAAAGATTATTTTCATGCTATAACATGCGGCGACGAAGTAACTAAAGGCAAACCCGATCCTGAAATATTTCTGACAACCTGCGTAAAACTTAGAACAGAACCGGAAAGATGCATAGTCCTGGAAGATTCTGTACACGGAATTGAAGCAGCCTTTAGAGCAGGCATGCTTCCCATAATGGTACCTGATACTATTCAGCCTGATGACAGGATAAAAGAAAAAGCATTTAAAATATTCGATAGTCTTATTGACGTAAAAAAATATTTATATTCACTTGACAGCCCGGCATAATATAATCTTTTTTAGTATAAAATAACTATTGCTCATTCAGGAAAATACACTACATGACCAATCTAAGCG
>CAZVYR010000017.1:0-9246 GCA_964631555.1 uncultured Leptospirales bacterium | reverse complement strand
TTTGTTTATTCAGAAGCTATTTTAAAAATCCGATTTCTGGGGTAATTAGTTATCGATATAGGGCTAATAATGAATTCAATATAAATTTCCGAGGACTGTTTGAGTTCTTCCAAGTATTTGTCCGAGTTCCGCAGGAAATTTATATTGAATTCATTATTATCCGGGCAATGACTGTTTAAGTAGTACTACGTTTATTTGATATTGGATTATTAAAATAGCTTCAAAATGAATTACCTTTGCTGATATAGGAAAACATACTACATGACCAATCTAAGCGTTAATCTTAACAAGGTCGCGCTGCTCAGAAACACGCGCACAATAGGCATCCCTGACGTTGTCAGGGCAGCGGAGATATGCATTGATGCAGGCGCGCACGGTATTACTGTTCATCCAAGGCCGGACCAGAGACACATAAGGAAGTCGGATGTATTTGACCTGGCGGATATGCTGACCGTGGAATTCAATATAGAAGGTAATCCCTTCTTCCCTGAGTTCATGGAAATAGTCCGAAAGGTCAAACCAGACCAGTGTACCCTGGTCCCGGACTCCGCCGACGCATTCACCTCGGATCACGGCTGGGACCTCATCAAAGACCGCGAACGCGTCAAACCAATTATCCGCGAATTAAAAGACCTCGGAATCAGGGTAAGTCTTTTCATGGACCCTGATATTGACCAGATTCAGCTCGCCGGAGAAGCAGGCACTGACCGCGTTGAATTGTACACCGAGCCCTATGCAAAGGCATTCCGCGAAGGAAACCCGGAACCCGTATTTCTGGAATTCGCGAAAGCCGCGAAAAAAGCCCGTGAACTGGGATTAGGCCTGAACGCCGGGCACGACCTGAACCTTCAGAATGTGGGGAAATTCTGCACTATTCCGGGAATACTTGAAGTATCAATAGGCCATGCACTCATTGCCGAAGCCCTGGAAATGGGTCTGTCAGATACAGTAAAAGAATATTTAAAAATATTATCCGGTACAGGCTTTGCAAAGCAGTAGATCTTTATTATTTTATAATACAAGATAAACAGAATAAAAACCGGATCTATAAAGTATATAGTGAAAAATCTCACACATACCGAAATACGCATCTTAAACCGTATCCAGACTGACTGGCACATTACCGAAACACCTTTCAAAGAACTTTCCGCTGAGCTGTCAATCGATGAGGAGAACCTCATTCAAAGCATAAATACGCTGAAAAAGGCAGGGATTATCAGGGATATTTCTGCTATTTTTAATGCCGAAAGCCTGGGCTACGATTCCGCACTAATAGCATTCAAAGTCCCGGAAAAAAACATTGAAAAGACAGCTTCAATTATAAACAGGCATCCGGGAGTCAGCCATAATTACCTTCGCGATCATAATTACAATATCTGGTTTACTCTTGCCGCAGGCCCGGATAATTCTCTGGAAAATGAAGCAAATATACTGGCACAAGAGTCAAAAGCGGACGACTTCCTAATATTCAGAAATGAAAAATTGCTAAAAATAGGCCTGGTTCTGAACATAGGAGATGAAGAAGGCATCCCTGAAACCGCTCATATACAAGCAAAAAAAAAGATACAGGTTAAAAATCTGTCACCCGAAGAAAAAAAAGCAGTATATATTTTACAGTCCGACCTCCCTCCGGCTCACAGGCCGTTTAAAGAATTACTGCAGCGAACGAATCTCGATATTTCTGAGGAAAGGATAGTACAGCTTGGAGAGCTTTTAAAAGAACAGGGAGTAATGAGAAGATATTCCGCTATTTTAAAACACGATCAGGCAGGGTATAATTACAATGCAATGACCGCGTGGAAAATAAATCCTGATGACAATAATTCAATAAATATCTTTTTGTCTGTCAAGAATATATCCCACCTATATATCCGGAACACATACCCCGGAAAATGGGAACACGGCCTTTTCGCCATGATACATGCGAAAACCAAAGATGAATTAGATAAAATAATAAAAAGGCTTGAAAAAGACTCCGGAATAAAAGATTATCTGGTTTTACATTCATTAAAAGAATTCAAGAAACAAAGAGTAAAATACTTCACGGAAGAATTTTCAGAAAATAAGAGAATATAAAAATGATAGATATTGGAAAACTATATTGCAGCGGTTCGTCAACAGGGGACGGGCTTCGTTACGGACAGAAGTCCGGCAGCGACAGCCACGGCAACGCGCCTCACAGAATAGAAAGCTTAGCCAGCGAAAGAAGGCCTATTGTTGTCTGGAGCACAACCAGAACATGCAACCTCAGATGTGTGCACTGCTATACCAATTCCGAAAATAAAAAGTACAGCAACGAGCTGACTACAAAAGAAGGCCTTAACCTCATAGACGATCTTGCTTCTTTCAAAATACCGTCCCTTCTGTTTTCAGGCGGCGAGCCTCTTATGCGCCCCGATCTGTTCAAGCTGATCGAAAGAGCCTCCAAAAAGGAGATACGTCCCGTCATATCCACAAACGGAACCCTTATAGACAAAGACACTGCAAAAAAATTAAACGACTCCGGCATAGTATATGTGGGGATAAGCCTGGACGGCATGGAGGAAATAAACGACCATTTCCGCGGCGTAGAGGGCGCCTTTGCCAGGGCAATGAAAGGCTTTGAAAACTGCAGATCAGCCGGCCAGAGAGTCGGGCTCAGGCTTACGCTCACAAAGCGCAATTATCAAGACCTTGATCAAATATTCGACTTCATAGAAAAGGAAGGCATCAACAGGGCGTGCTTCTATCACCTTGTCTATTCCGGCAGGGGAGAAAACATGTATAAAGACGATCTCTCCCACAAAGAGTCGCGTGACGCAATGGATATAATCCTGAAAAGAACAAAAGATTATTTTGACAGAAAGCTCGACATCAATATCCTTACAGTGGACAATCACGCTGACGGCGTGTATTTATATAGAAAACTTGAGCAGGAAAACCCGGAAAGAGCAAAGGAAGTATATGATCTTCTCGAATGGAACGGCGGCGGGGCCAATTCAACAGGCGTAGGCATAGGCAACATCGACTTCTTCGGCAATGTTCATCCCGACCAGTTCTGGCAGGACTATTCCTTCGGCAGCATCAGGGAAAGAAGTTTCGGCGATATATGGACCGACGAAAACGACTCACTCATGCGCGGCCTCAAGCATAAAGCTGATTACATAAAGGGCAGATGCAGAGTCTGCCGTTATAAAAGCCTGTGTACAGGAGCAATGAGAGTAAGAGCTTTCAGAACATTTGACGATCCATGGGCACCCGACCCGCAATGCTATATTACAGACGAAGAGATCGGCCTCACAAAGGAAATCAGGGAAGAACTCACCGCAACCGGCGAAGATTTTAAAATCCCGGAGGAGCTTGCATCTTAGATGAAATTCTACCCCGTTTTCATGAATATCGAAAATAAGCTTGCTGTTGTTATCGGCGGAGGAGAAGTCGCGCACAGGAAGATAATGGATTTGCTGAAATCCGGGGCCAATATCAGGATCATTTCCCCTGAAATACATGAGGATATTATAAAATTAAAACAGGAAAATTACCACGCAATAGAATTACTCATCCGGGAATATAAACAGGGCGATCTTGAAGGCGCCTATCTTGCATTCGCAGCTACAAACGATCCCGCTATAAACAAGTCCGTTTATAAAGAAGCGGAACAAAAGAGGATCTTTATAAACTCAGTGGATGATCCCCCAAACTGTTCTTTCATACTTCCCTCGGTTCTGACCAGGGGCGATCTTACCCTGGCGGTCTCAACAAGCGGAGCCTCTCCTGCAATGGCAGCAAAGCTCAAAAGAATGTTTGAAGACAATTTGCCTGAAAATATCGAAGGAATACTGGAATCCCTTCGCGAAGCAAGAGTCCTTCTGAATAGCTTTGAAGAACTCGACTCAGTCAAACGCGGAGAAATACTGAAAAAAATCGTCAATAACGACGACCTCCTCCAGACCCTTCCCGTGCATAAATCCGGCGGCACACTGAAAGACATGCTTAAAAAGCTAATCCCGTAGAAACGCCATTCATGGCGTTTCTATCGCTGTCCTGCACAGCCTTATATAATTTCCCCGATCCCCTCCGTTTCAGAGTCGTATTCTCTCCGTTCTTTAACCCGGTCCTAACCGCTTCAAATCCGCTTCAAATTCTAACTACCCTATATAAGTACATACGATAAAAAACAGTTCAAAGTTCAAAGTTTAAAGTTCCATGGAAAAGAAAAATTCTGCAAATAATCCGGACTTTTAACACCCCTGGAACATGAAACCTGGAACTCCCTTCCCGTTTAAAAAGCCCGAATCACAATATCTTATCAGCGCATAGTTTTTTAATTGCATTTTAAAGATAATTCATTAGATATTGAATTTAGTAAATTAAGCCACCCCACAACATAAATATATTTCGGCATTTAATTAAATGGAAGACACTACGATCATATCATACTCACGTTCAAAAAATGATTCACTTCTCTGCCTTACAGAATCCAGGTCCAGGTACATGCTGCCCTTCGGAGGTAAATTCAGAGTTGTTGATTTCACAATACAAAACGCGGTCTTTTCAAACGCGAGGAAAACCGTGATATACAACGACTGTGAAGACGAACTTGAGGAATACATAAATAATTACGGCAATTTCGGAGATCCTAAATTCCCTTCCCTTAAGGTCGTATCAAGGGAATTCTCTGATATAGGCTTCTGTCATAATCTTGTCATGGACTGCAACACAGCCTATTATATCATATATAACGGGGACAATCCTTCTATTATTGATTTCACGAAAATCCTGAATAGTTTTAAAAAAACCAAAGCCAGGGCCGTGCTTTTTAAATTAAAGATAAAAGACACTGCCAGCATGGCACATACCGTGCTGGTAACTAACCAGAAATACCTGCTGAATACAATCAACCAGGCGATAAAAGAGAAAAGAATCTCCCCGAATATCTTTGAAATGATAATAAATATAATGATAAATAACGGCATTAAAAAATTATCTGCGGACGCCTTTTACTGGCCGATGAAAACTATCCCTGACTACTATAAAATAAACATGCAAATCCTTAAAGATCCGGTTATTTCCTCATTGATATACGGTAATGCGCCTATGAGGAGCTTTATCAAAGGCCGGGGGGATACTATTCTCGGGCCAAATGCCAAGGTTGCCAATTCAATAATCTCGGATAATTGCAAAATACACGGCAAGGTACTGAACTCCATTATATACCCCGGCGTTGAAATAGGAGAAAACGCGTTCATCCAGGAGTCAATAATCCTGCCGAATGCAGTTATCGGGCCCGGCGCAATAATAACCAGAACAATAATCGACGAAAGAACTGAAATATATTCAGAGACCGGGGAGAACGGTAAGTATCTTAATATCGGGCGTCAGTGTACCATAGGAACCAGTGACGGACAAATGAAGAACAATGAATTTGCTTCCCTGAATAACAGCCTTACCCTGATAGGTAAAAACTGCAGAATACCGGATAATTCCAGAATAGGAGGAGCCTGTTATATCGCGTCAGGCAAAGGCAGCATTTATTTCGAAAAGAATAAACACCTTTATAACGGTTTATCCATAGTTAATTGAAAGAGATAATACAGGCAGAACCCCCAAAACACCAGAAAAGGACAAACATAACCCAATAATGCTGATACCATACAAAGACATAAATCCTACCAAAAGATTCCCGTTAATAACCCTTATTCTGATCCTTGTAAACTTCGCGGTCTTTATATTCCAGGTCTTTGGAAAAACCGGGTTTGATACAATAATAAACCAGTTCGGACTGATTCCCGCGGAAATTCATAGCGGCACTAATCTCCCGGATTCCCAATGGATAAATCCATATTATACTGCCTTATCATATATGTTCCTTCACGGCAACCTGATGCATATCGTATTTAATATGCTGTTCCTGTGGATATTCGGCAATAATGTCGAAGACAGCATGACACCCGCAGGATTTCTCATATTTTATTTACTGACAGGCGTAATCAGCGGAATATCCTTTGCTTTATTTTTCCCGACAATGAAAGCCCCCCTTGTCGGAGCATCCGGTGCAATATCCGGAATACTCGGTGCGTATGTGTTTATGTTCCCGTTTGCCAGGATAAAAGCTTTATTTTTTATCTTCATAGTGAGAATGCCTGCCATTGTTTTTATTGCTTTATGGTTCATTTCACAGATATTAGGATTCTTCGGCAATAAAGCGAATGGATCGGGAATAGCATGGGTAGCTCATATTTCCGGGTTTATTGCAGGTATTATTCTCTTTAAATTTTTTACTGTACAAAAACAAGGTACAGATAAGGTTAAAACAAGTAACTTCTTCTGAGTAACTAAAATTTATAACAACAAATTTTACAGCTTTTGGCAGTTATTTTAAAATTTATTCCCGCTCTAAGAGCGGTACCGCCCTGCGGGCGGGAGGAGTTGCTAATAAATAAAATGTTTAACAGCATTATCTTATGAATAAAATCAACCTGAAAATAACATCAGTAATAATATATCTTTTAATTACTGCGGTTAATTCCTATGCCCAGTTGGAAATTGAAGTCATTCCATATAAAATAGAAAATCCCTCTGAGAATCTCACGCTTGAACACGGACGGGAGTATGCTAAACTCGTGTCCCTTGCTGCAGCAATCAAAAAGGATATTATCATCTATCCGCATGAGAAAGTACAGGCTGAAATCAAAAAACTTTCGATCAATCCCCAGCATGTAATCACTGAAAATGACCTTATAATGATAGGTGAGCAAGGCAGAGCGGATTATATCTTATTAGGCACACTTTCAAGGTCCAAAGGCAATTATAATTCAGGCAGCGTGCTCTACTCAATAAGAGACAAGAGGATCATGTCTAAAAGCAATGTATCTGCCGGAAATCTCCTTGCAGTTGCCGAAGAAGAGATCAACAATATCTTTTTCGCCTTCCCTGACAAAAAAAGATCATATCCGGACAATCATATCGATGCTGTTATATTGCTCGATCTTTCATTCAAAATTGCCGCTGAATGGGAATCAATACAAAAAGGCATCCGGGACTTTGCAGATACTGTTTCCGATAACTGGTCAATCGACACAAAAATAAATATTGTTCCTTATTCGGATAAATACACCCTCTCAAACAAAATCACAGGTTTAAGCTCCGGGCAGGCCATTGATAACAAATTAAAACAACTAGTCCCCGGCGGCACTATGTCATATAAAAACTTCGAAGAAGCATTAAGCTTTTCAATCAAAAACATTCCCTGGAGAAGAAATTCGGACAAACTGCTGATAATAATCTCCAATTCGGAAAATACTGAAGCTAAATTCCCCCAAAGATATGCTGTTATAGCGAAATCAAAAAAAATCGCAGTGCGAACTATCTCGCTTGGCCTGCTGAAAGGCAAAGCTCTTGAAAGCATGAAAGAATTTTCAGTAATAAGCGCGGGCCTGCACAACAACGTAACATACCATCAAAGATTCTATAATGAGAAAGGCAACCCGGTTGACGTATTTTACCAGGACGGAAGGCTCTTTCACTCTCTCGTATTTGATACCCAGTGGAAAGAAGGGCTTTTCACAAAGAATAAAGAAAATAACAACTCCAATTGGGAAAAGCCTAAACCCTTTCTAAATGAAATATTTTTTAATACTAATAAATATAACATAAATCCATACAATCTTGATAAATATTACCCTGTCATCACCGACTCCGCGATAATCAACTCAGCCCGGCTTGAGAATAATATCGATTCAATCATGCGAACAATCGGGGATACTTTCGAATACACATCCGGCAGGCAAAAATATAAAAAATCAATCGCCAAAGCCCAGATATCTGACGGGAATATTTCCCTGTGGATCAGGATCAAAACCGATAAAGACCTTGAATTCTTCCGTACACAGGCAGCAAAGTCAGTATCCTTTCCAATAGGCGCGGTTATTCAGAAAAACCCTGATGAACCTTATGGCATCTCCATGCACCCTGATTCATATATAACAGGATTTACAAACGATTATATCCCTCAAATAGTCAAAACCAGCCTTTCCGCAATTATCAAAGATCCTGACTCCTTTATGAATAACGGCCTCTTCACACCGCCGGTATGGTTTATGAATATCAAAATAGAGAGAATAGAAAAATATGAAAAAGATCAGGATATCAGAGGATCCTTCAGCCCCTGATATTCATTATTTTTTCTACTTTTCCTACACCTTCTTGACTATATGACAAATATTTGTTAATATATAAGTGGATATTATTAGCACTCTCAATCATAGAGTGCTAATTTTTTATTCTCAATTCTATTACCCAGGAGGCTGTTTTCATGAGAATGGACAAACTGACCCTTAAAGCACAGGATGTAATCCAAAGGGCACAAAACATTGCAACTGATAATAATCATTATGAAATACAACCGGAACATTTACTGAAGGCTTTAATTATTCAGGAAAACGGTATTTTTGATACAATAGCTCAAAAAATCGGTGCTTCACCGCATGAAATAAATGATGAAATCGATGGCGTTATCTCCAAATTACCCAGGCAGACAGGTGCAGGCCCCGGCGGCGGCAATATGTCAAACTCCCTGCGCGATGTGTTAAACGAAGCCTGGAATGAAGCCCTGAACCTTAAAGATGAATATATGAGCTCCGAACACCTTGTCATTGCCCTGTCTTCCAAAGGCGGCAACAAAGTCAAACAGATACTCAATACGCACGGATTCTCAAAAGAAAATATCCTTAAAGTTTTAAGAGATATACGCGGCAACAAACGAGCTGCCGACGAGAATGCTGAGGAAAAATATAACGCACTTGAAAGATACGCGAAGGATATCACCAAGCTGGCAAGGATGAACAAGCTTGATCCTGTAATAGGCAGGGATGAAGAAATAAGAAGGATCATGCAGATCCTCACAAGAAGAACAAAAAACAATCCTGTTCTTATAGGAGAGCCCGGCGTCGGCAAAACAGCCATAATCGAAGGGCTTAGCCAGAGAATTATTGCCGGGGATGTCCCTGAAAACCTGAAAAACAAGAGAATAGTAGCGCTGGATATGGGCTCCCTGCTCGCTGGCGCTAAATACAGGGGAGAATTTGAAGAAAGGCTTAAGGCCATAATCGAAGAAGTGGAGTCATCGGAAGGGGAAGTGATCCTCTTCATTGACGAACTCCACACATTAGTAGGAGCAGGTGCTGCCGAAGGAGCCGTAGACGCCTCGAACATGCTGAAGCCCGCTCTTGCCCGCGGTGCATTGCGCTGTATCGGCGCCACAACCCT
>CAZVYR010000016.1:0-25743 GCA_964631555.1 uncultured Leptospirales bacterium | reverse complement strand
AGCCCAAGTGGTGGAATTGGTAGACACAAGGGACTTAAAATCCCTCGGACTTAACATCCGTGCCGGTTCAAGTCCGGCCTTGGGCAGCTCACATAAAACCCTGTAAAATACGGTGTTTTAGGAAACTACCCTGCAAAGTGGCATTTCTCAAAACTAAAAAATGTAAGAAGCGTGTAAGAAGCTCTTACAGATTGGAGGTTATGTGATGCCACTTGGCAGAAAATCCTTCTCAGTTTACCCGCGAAAAGTTAAAAAAGGCAAAATTTATTACGCACAATTCAGGGATCCTGACGGTTCCTGGGGCACGGCCAAAAGCACAGGACAGACTTCCCGAAGCAAAGCTGAAGCATGGTGTAATATTAAGGATTATCCTGACCATGACCTTATTCAAAAGTCTAAGGCTGCATAAAGTGCCCTAATAATTAAAGTGCATCCTGCAAGATATTCAGATGAAGTTTGAAAGATTTTTACATTTAGCCGGTTTCAGTATTATGTCCGGATGCTCATTGCCCGCTATCGGCATTGAAGATAATGGGGACCAAGAAAAGCAGAAGGAAATAGTATAAAAGAGCAGGGAAAATAAAAACTTGACAATACAGCATAAAGGCGGTATATTGAATTATGACAGGTAAAGAGCTTATTAAACTGTTAAAATCTAACGGATGGGAGCTTGACCGGGTAAAAGGATCACATCATATTATGATTAAAGGCAAAGATACTCTTTCTGTCCCTGTTCACGGCAATAAGGATTTGCCAACGGGAATATTAAAAAAATTGCTTAAAGCTGGAGGGTTGAAATGATCGAATATCCCGCTAAAATCACATATTCAAAAGATGATGCCTGTTATATTATCGAGTTTCCGGACCTTCCGGGCTGTCTTACATACGGAAACACGCTTGACGATGCGCTTAATAACGCACGGGAAGCCCTTTCCGGGTATCTCGAGTCGATCGATTTACGTAAGATCGATATTCCGCATCCGTCAAAGATGAAGGGGAAAGACATTCATTACGTAAAGCCCGAAAGGTCGGTTGCTTTTGCGGTATGGCTTAAACTTAAAAGAGCGGAGAAAGGTTTAACACAGAAGAAAGCCGCGGAATTGTTGCAGATAAATTTTCAGAGTTATCAGAAGTTTGAAAATCCGAATAAAGCGAACCCAACGTTAAAAACAATAGCTAAGATTGAACAGGTTTTCAATGAAACGATAATTTCAATTTAAGGCATAATTATTTATGCATGCCGGGGTAGCCCGGGATCGCTCCCTGGATGAAAAGCCACCTGTGCGCCTTCCCGGTTCTCTTAAAAAGTGCAGGAACCAGGAGCGCAGGACATGACACAAGTTAATTACGCTAAATTAATTGAAAAAAATGCGTCGGATGCAAGAGGTTTTATAGGGTTAATTAATTCGGCTCTTCAGGAAATAACGTGGGAAATTAATTGACTTTCTTCTTTAAATTATACATACGTTGATAAACAGTAAGAAACGTCATTGTTGTTTTAATTCTTAGACTTAACATCCGTGCCGGTTCAAGTCCGGCCTTGGGCACATTAAAACAATTTATCCTCTTCGATCTGCGTGTCTGATATCACTCCGGGGTCCTTATCTTCGTTTCCTTTTGTTTCACCGTCTGTTATTTCTTCCAGTTTTTCCTCTTCTTCCTGCGGTTCTTGTTTCAGCTTTTGTCGGCTGCTCATATCCATTACGCCCTGCTCCAGGAATCTGAAGCTTGCAAACGCGATAGTAAAAATATCATCATATTTATAAAAAGTCGTTTCCGGCGACCTGCATTCAACAATATAAATAATCCCGTTATTTTGCGTAATCAGGGCTCTCTGCAAAAAGCTGTTCCCGGTCAATCTGTATTCGAATATAAGCAGCTTCCCGGTCACTTTCTTTTGCGTCCTGATATTTCCTGTCTCAATGATCTTATGCAACCCCGGATCTATCTTTCTGAGATCCCATGTCGTTGAATGTACAGTCTTTTCTATCCCGTTATCCTTTGACCTGAAAGCCCTGACTTTAATATCCGTGTTCGCGTCAATTGAAGCATACATAAGATGATTCTCTTTAGACGTTGATTCTTTCTTTTTCCATGTCCCCGGAATTATTATTTCATAATTATAATTATTGTTAACATAACTGGTATAGTTTACAGCAGTACCTGCTGGAGAAAGCGGCAGGATCAAAAACAGGATTACGCAAATAACGGATATGTTTCTTTTCATTTTAGTATCCCTGCAGTTCTTTGATTTTACATGGTTTAATTCCCTGCTGCCTGCGGCAGGGAGCTTTATTATAAACAGCCTGTTAACTGGCCGGCGCTCAAAACGAGCATAATTAAACCATGTAAAATCCCGCAAAAAAAATCAATGAGAAAATTAAACTCTGATCAGCCCGCTGTTGACCTTCTCAATAAGCTCCTTTAATCTCGGTTTAAGGTATTCCAGCCCCAGGTCAGGATCTTTAAAAAAATAAAACAGGTCAATATCCTCACGCGAAATAAGGCCATAGTCAACAAGCTTTTCGAAATTTATCAAATCTTCCCAGAATTCCCTGTCATAAAGAAGTATCGGTATATTCCCTTTCTCGATCTTTCTTGTCTGAATAAGGGTAAGTGTCTCAAACAATTCATCCATTGTGCCGAACCCGCCAGGGAAAACAACAATAGCTTTAGCATGATAAAGAAACCACAGCTTCCTCATAAAGAAATAATGAAACTCGAAATTAAGCTCAGGCGTAATATATTTGTTTGGCTTCTGTTCAAAAGGAATTGAAATATTCAGGCCGATTGTATTTGCCCCGGCCCTGTCCGCACCCCTGTTGGCAGCTTCCATGATCCCGTTCCCGCCGCCGGTTATTATATGAAAACCGCTGCCGTCCTTTTCCATCTCCTTTGACCACATAGCCAGTCTGTACGCGAACTCTTCCGCCGCATGATAATATTCGGCTGTTGGATATTTCCCGGTGCCGGGCTTTTCGTCCGGCCTTATCCTTGCGGAACCGAAAAATACCACAGTATTGGTAATATGCATCTCTTCGAATCGTTTTTCAGGCTCAAGATATTCTGAAATGATCCTTAAAGTACGGGCTTCTCTTGATTTTAAAAATTCTACATTCAAATACGCTGCCACAGGTTTCTCGCTCATTTCTGTCTCCTTAAAAGTAATCACTCTCTATATAATATAATTATTATTGAATATTATCAAACAGTTATTTCAGATCAATGCAATTATACATAGCAGTTTATCAGTTCCCCTCCGTTTCTTCTCCGTCTCATAATACTGGATAAATCCAGTATTAAGTTGCTTCCGCTCCGTCTCAGGGTTGCTTCCGCTCCGTCTCAGGGTTGCTTCCGCTCCGTTCCAGAGTCGCTTCCCCTCCGTTCCAGGGTCGTCTCCACTCCGTTTCATGTTCGTTATTCAGTCGTACTTTTGAGCGATTTATTATAAAATAAATTAAAATAAACACAAAAACTGAATCAGGATGAAAATTTAATTGATTGTGCTCAGGCAAAGGTGTGTATTAGTTATCATAATAAATTCAAACGAAATCATATCACGGAGAAATCGAATGCAAAAAAAACCGGTACTGCTTATAATTCTATTATTACTGTCATGCAGAACCAGGATGTATGAGGAAGCCGGGCAAATACTGCAAAAGATGACCCCCGAAGAAAAGATAGGCCAGATGCTCATGGCAGGAGTACCCGGCCAAAAGATATCTGCGGAATCAAAAGCCATAATAGAAAAATATTGCCCCGGGGGAATCATATTATTCGGTTTCAACCTGGGAAGCGAAGAAGAAATAAAAACCTTTATCGGGGATATGCAGAAAAATGCCTTCGCGAAATACAGCCTGCCGCTTTTCATATCAATAGACCAGGAAGGGGGCAGGGTAAAGCGCATCACAGAAGGCGTTACCCAGTTTCCGGGCAACATGGCCCTCGGCATTGTAAACGATAAAGATTTGACATACAAAGCGGCAAGAATAATCGGGCTTGAACTAAGGGCCATAGGCGTGAACATGAACCTGGCCCCTGTCCTTGACGTGAACAATAATCCATCCAATCCCGTAATAAACACGCGGTCCTTCGGATCAGATACAGAGATCGTCTCAGCACTCGGAAGAGCCTACATCAGGGGCCTTCAGGAATCAGGATGCATAGCCGCTGCAAAGCATTTTCCGGGCCACGGCGATACGGACAAGGATTCGCATCAAGTGCTCCCTGTTATCAGGTACGAGCTCACAAGGCTTAGGAACGTGGAATTCCCGCCCTTTAAAGAAGCTGTTGACAGCGGGGTTGAGGCAGTCATGTCCGCGCACATATCCTATCCCAATATACTCGGAAACAACCTGCCGGCCACAATATCCCGCAGGTTTCTCACCGACATCCTTCGCGGAGAACTTGGCTTTCAGGGCATAATCATTACGGATGACATGGAGATGAACGCCATATCAATGCAGATGGATATAGGGGAAGCTGCCGTAAGGTCGGTTGAAGCAGGCGCGGATATTGTGCTCATAAGCACGCACGGCAAACATGTCGATATTATCACAAGCTCCATCATGAAAGCAGTCCGCGACGGAAGAATTACGCAGGAAAGAATAGACGAATCCGTAAAAAAAATAATCGAAGTAAAACTCCGCTACAAACTCATGACCCTCAATAAAGACACAATAGAATATGACGGTTTTACTCCCCCTGCCGAAGAGACTGATATTCTAAAAGAAGCGGAAAAGATCAACAGCAGGATATCAAGGGAAGCGATCTATTATCATGCAGCCGGGAAACAGCCTTCTGCCCCGGCGCCCGCTCCCGGCTTCATGTTCTTTATAACGTCAAACAGCAATTTCGCCTGTCAGCTTAGATCCTCGTTCAGTAAAGAGGATATCGTGATATTCACTGCGGAAAAGGATTTCATTAAATTCATGGAGAACGGCCTGCCGGAAAAATATAAACAGAACTACAGCAAAAATCTTCAGGTATATTACCAGTTCAATAACGCAGAACCTGAAATGATCTCCAGGCTCGGGGATATCACAGGCAGAGCAGGCATACCTTTTTGCCTTATCTGCACCGGCAATCCCTTTCTCTTAAAGGATATAAAGGAACTGCCGTCCCTGTATTGCACCTTCTCAAATACAGACGAATCCCTCAGGCAAATGGTATCATGCATAAAAGGAGAATTCAAACCAAAGGAAAAGATAAATATATCTCTTGGTTTTAATAATGAATAAAAACGAATAAAAAGTGAACCTGGGAATATACATACACATACCTTTTTGCAGAAAGAAATGCGATTATTGCGCTTTTTACTCAATCCCTGTTCTGAGGAACACAGATACGGACAATGAACTGATCAGCCTGTACATAAAAAGCCTGGTATCCGAAATTCAAAAGAGAAAAGCCGAACTGGCAGAATATACCGTGGACACAATATATATCGGGGGAGGAACACCGTCTCTTCCTGATACATCGCAGATTGACAGGATAATAAGCGAAATACAAAAATCCTTCAAAATAAGCAATACTGCGCCGGAGATCAGCCTTGAGCTGAATCCTGATGATTTCTCAATACAGAAGATCAACAGCTATAAAGCATCAGGCGTTAACCGTATCGTTCTCGGAATACAGACATTAAACAAAGACCTGCATAAAATTCTCGGAAGATCCTCAGCCCCTGTCAGCACTGAACTGCTGGAAGAATTTATCGCCATCCCAGACATCGTACACTGCCTCGATCTCATCATCGGCATCCCCGGGCAGACGAGAGACGATCTCCTGCGCGACCTGAACATTGTCGCCAGTTGCAGGCCCGAACATATATCAGCTTATACCCTCAGCATAGAAGCAGGAACACCGATATCCAAAAGAATTAAGCCCGGAAGCCTGCACGATGTACAGGCTGATATGCTGATAGACACAATAGATTTTTTCCAAAACGAGGGCTACAATCATTATGAAGTATCAAACTATGCTCTGCCGTCTTATGAGTCTAAACATAATTTAAAATACTGGAAGTTCCTGCCTTATGCCGGTTTCGGCGCAGGAGCCCATTCCTTCTATAATTCCGCGCGCTATTACAATCAAAACTCTGTTGAAGAATACATAAAGAACAACGGCAATGTCCGTCATGAAGACATAAGGACTAAGGAGTCTGAACTGGTGGAATATATCCTGTCAGGCATGAGAATGACCAGCGGTATTTCTATCAATGATCTCCAGGGCAAGCTGGGAATAGTAGTACCGCCCGGTCTTATGCGCAAATTCAACGAAATGCAAAATAAGCATTTATTGTTAATCGAAAAAAAAACAGAGGATACACAAATAAAGTTCAGCAGGGAAGGATTCTTGAAAATGGACACTCTGATCTACGAAATGACAGAAGCATATTTATGATTCTCCGGGCAATAACTGAATAATAATTATATAAGAATTCAATAGCTGATTTTTAAGATAACTTCCGGATCACTTGCCGTTGCAACAATAAAACAACCAGTTTGGGGATGGCCAATGTGTACTTATTCTTTAATAATATAATACTTCTTATAAATATTATGTATCCTGTAAAAATAATCAGAGGACTTTATATTCTCGTGCAGCTTATGATAATAACCAAGCAATTCCGAAGATTTTATTATGAAAAAATTTAAGTCCCTGCCTTTAAGGCCTTTTGTAATTTCACTGTCGCCTTTCTTTAACATGGCAAGCGCCAGTCTCAAATGCCGGTGGAAATGATTAAGATCCCTTCCTGTCCCCGCAGAATCATTTTCAAGGTATTTATGAAATTTTTCATAATCAATATCTCCTGAAAGAAGGAAATATTTTCTTATAGTTTTAATTGATTTGTTTATGGCGGCTTTATCAATAGATTGTTTGAATATGTGTTTAAATAACGCAAATGCTTCCAGCTTTTCCTTATCAGTTTCCGGTATTCTTTCGTACTCTTTATGAAAAAGACCGAACGCGATCTTTTCAACCTGCTGGCAATCCGGATCAGCGTCGATCTGTGACTTTAATTTGCGATAGTTCTTCGGGTTACGGATAAGTATCTTAACATACAAGTCCACACCGTTAAGGGCTTCAGTATATATTCTGTGAGTTTCTGCCGAGAATTGTTTTTTATCATAATACTCCATGCCTTCAATGATCATTGGTGACTGTGCAGTTAAAAGAAGTGCGTCCATATCTGGTTCAAAATCCTCTGCTGTACGTTTTCTCCCAGGTACAGGTGGTGACTTCTTAGGAGATTCATCTTCAATATTTACAATAATTCGTGCAGGCTCCTCATGTAATGGCTGTATTTCAGGTATTTCCTTTGATGCAGTTTCTACATCGTCAAAAAGATTATCAAAATCCGAATCATCGCTTGTAAAAGGGCCCAGATCAAAATCATCGGTATTTTTATCATCAATTTTCATAGGTATTATTGTAATAATTGAGATTAGAGTATTTTAAACAGGATTGGTGAAATGTTAATATATTATCATTATTAATACTTGACTTGTCAATATTATAAATAGTATTTTACTTAAAAAGTATGTGCTGCGAGGCATTTGAATCAGGCTCCTTTAAAGCTAATTGATTTGTGTAAAGTTGTTTTATAAAGCATGGAAACAAGTCTGTTTAAAATTCATAATGGGGGCGGGAAGAATATATTTAATTAAAATTTTTTCACGGGAAGAGAAATTATACTATTCTTTACCATGTTTCAGCTTAAAAAGTTGTGGACTATGGGAAGTATGATTATTATATTAGATTAATAAAATATTTGCTACGGAGGAATATAATAAAATGCCGGATAAAATAACAAAGGATATGACTTTTGGGGAAATAATGAAAAATTTTCCGAAGTCTGTACCTGTAATGGCTCAATACGGCCTGCACTGTATTGGCTGTCACATTTCAACAACAGAGACAATTAGTGAAGGCGCAGCAGCTCACGGATTTGATGATGAAATGTTAAAAAAGATGATTTCTGATTTAAATGAAAAAGCTGTTTAGTTAAATAAAACAGAGCATTTTTGGTTATTATGTATGAATAATAATCAAATCAATAATATTCTGAAAAATAAATCAGGTTTATTTTATAACATTGGGTTAAAGTGGGTTCTTAAAAGAATGTGTTTCATTGTTTAATCGGCGAGTAAATGTATGGGTTAAATTAGATAATAAAAGGTTCGGCTTAAGAAGATTTTTTATTTATATAAATGATTCAAACCCGAAAACAAGTACAATACAAAAAGCCGCTTTGACAAAAGCGGCTTTTAAAGTATATTTTAAATATTTTCAGATGGTGAGGGGAGGATTCGAACCTCCGAAGGCTTCGCCGACAGATTTACAGTCTGTTCCCTTTGGCCGCTCGGGAACCTCACCGTTTATGAGCTGGCGAGAGGAATTGAACCCCCAACAAGCTGATTACAAATCAGCTGCTCTACCGATTGAGCTACGCCAGCATTGATTATCAGGTATATTCTTGTCTGAAAGTTTGACTTTAATGTCAATTATTTTTTTTTAAGCTGCTTTAAAAAAAGTATAACAGCATAAAAATCTCACTTTTTGAGTAAATACAAAAAAGTTCAGGCCCTAAATTCCTGACAAAGAAAAAAAAACAATTAACAGGACATTTGAAAATTTGTTTCTATGAAGCACCCGTGGAATAAAAATGTTTGACTGTATATCAGGTTTGTCCAATTAATCTTAAATAAAGATCATTAGTAAAATATTGTATTAATTCAGGTTATAAATTGAAAATTCGATTGAATCTATCTGCAGGTATTTTGGTTCTTGGTTTCCTTCTTTGCCAGTCCGCAGCGGTTTACCCGGAATTGAGGGAAGTTACCCTTAATGAATGCATTGAAATGGCGATTCAAAATCATCCGGAAATAAAAGCCGCAGATGAAGATAATGTTATTGCCCAGGCAAATTACGTAATAGCAAAAGCCAGGAACAGGCCGGTAATAAACCTGGAAGTCAAAACAATAGAAAGCAGGGTTGTTGATGAACAGGGTCGAATGATTGAACCGGGAAATGGTATTGTGGATGTACCTGGAAAAGATACAATGATAGGTCTTTATGCGGGCCCTACTCTTATTTATAATCTTGTAGATCCTCAAAGGTCGAGCATTATTGATTCAACAAAGTATGCGATAGACCTTGAGAAAATGAGAGCCTTAAGGACTAAAGAGGATATTATTTTAAATGTAAAGAAAAATTTCTATGGATACTTATTTGCTAAGGAAAACATGTCAAAGAGGGAGGAGCTTGTAAAAAAATTCCAGTTGAAACTTGACATGGCAAAATTGCTTTTCAGAACAGGACAGAGACCGATCCTTGACGTTACAAAATCGGATGTTGACCTTGCTGATGCCAGGCTGGAATATGAAAAAGCAAAGAACTATGAGAATATAGTTAAGACCGAACTTCTGACGTCAATGGGAATAATTGATGAGGATATAGATTTTTCCCCGGTTAAAGTTGAAAAATTGCCTGAACTTCGATTCACTCTGAAGAAGTTGTACCAGTTAGCAGAAATATATAATTCCGACTTAAAGATAGCCAGGATAGTAAAAGATATAAACAGGCTGAATATTGATACAGCCAGGGCAGCACATTATCCTGTTGTTGACCTTCTCGGCATGATTGGACTAGAAAATAATAATATCATTTATCATTGGGATAATCCTTTTAAAGATCCTGATAAGTTTCAGGAAAAGATGCAGTCTGAAAACTGGAATAAAAATATCAATGTTGGTTTGAGTGCCAAGATCAATCTCTGGTCAGGTGGAGCTCTTGATGCAAAAGTTGACTCCAAGGCAGCCGAATATAACAAGTCAAAGTACCTGGAAAGGGAAGCCCTGCTAAAGATAAGAGCAATGATCCGGAATTATTTTCAATCAATCAGTGAATATAAGAAGCAGGTGGAGCTTTCCGAGCTCGTAATTGCAAATTCCCAAAAACACTTAATGCTTGCCAGGAAAAGTTACGAAAATGGAATTAGTACGCAACTCGACATGCAGGACGCGGAAATGATTCTCATGAGATCTCAACTTGGTTACGTAAAAGTAGGTTATGACTATCTTATTACATTGGCTAAACTTGCCAACGTAGTCGGATTAGGTGAAGAGTATTTATGCAAAAAATAAAGAATAAAAAGCTGGTAGTTATTATAGTAATAGTTGTTGCAGTTGTTACGTACTTCTTATTGAGAGGCTGCAATACTGATATCGGGCTTGTCTACAGGTACGAGAAGGTTACATTAGGAGAAGTAAAAAAGACAATATCGGTTACAGGTACGCTGGAGATTTTGAACTCGTATTCAGTTCTCAGTAAGATAAGCGGCATTGTCACTAATGTTTATGTGGATTTCAATTCGTATGTAAAAAAAGGTCAATTGCTTGCAAAGCTTGATACAACTGAGATTGATCAGGAATTATTAAAAATAGACTCAAAAAGAGAAGCAGCAGCATTTGAATTGTTATCTGCCAGGAGAGAGCTGAACGCTAAAAAGGAATTATTAAAGGATAATTTAATTTCAGAAAGAGGTCTGGAACAGGCTGAGCTTCAGTATAAAAAAATAGCTACTCAGTTAAAACAAATTCAAAATGATTACGAAATTGCCAAAAATACTAAAAGTTATACAAGAATACTTGCACCCGGCTCCGGAGTAGTTATTTCAAAGGATATTGAGCCGAATATTCCTGTCACTGAGAATAAAGTATTGTTCATTATAGCCGAGGATTTGAAGCAAATGCGGCTTATTATACAGGTCGATGAGTCGGATATTGGTTTTATCAAGAAAAATCAGAATGTCACTTTTACTGTAAGCGCTTTTCCGGAAAAGGTATTTGAAGGCAAGATTACTCAGGTAAGATTAAATCCTATTATTAAAGAGCAGATTGTATCCTACCAGGCTCTGGTTACCTGTAATAACAATGAACTAATGCTTAAACCCGGGATGACTGCTACTGCGACAGTGGATGTAGCCAGCAAAAAGAATGTATTGCGGATACCGAGTGAAGCATTTATAGTGTCACTAGTGGATATGCCTGAGCAGGACATGGGTAAGAAATTTGTATGGAGAAAGCATGCTTTATCTATTGATTCTCTGCCTGCTGAAAGAGTAGAGGTAAAGACAGGACTTACAGGTGATTATTATACTGAGATACTCCCAGGTAAGATTAAGGAAGGGGATGAAATATTAGTAGGAATTAATAAAAGTGTAGAAGTTAAAGATGCGATCAGGCAGTAAGCCACCCATCCTGGCGATACCCCGTCTGCAGGACGGACTATTGTAATATTATTAGAATAAGCTTTTACCATTCCAAATAAAGAAAAAAAGTTTTAAGTCCCTCTTTATGATGTATTGTTTACTATATAAAAACTGCAGTATAAAATGAAACGGAAAATAATTGAAATAAGGAATTTGAGCAAGATATACGGTGATGGGGAGGATATAAAAGTTACTGCCCTGGATAATGTATCTTTTCATGTTAATGAAGGTGAGTTTATAGCTGTTATGGGTGCATCCGGTTCGGGGAAATCAACTCTTATGAATATTATCGGATTTCTCGATCTGCCTACTTCCGGGACTTATATTCTTGACGGGACTGAAGCAAGCAGCATGGGGCATGATGAAATGGCTGAGATCAGGAACAGAAAAATAGGCTTTGTATTCCAGGGATTTAATTTATTGTCCAGAACATCTGCTTTGGAAAATGTGGAGTTACCGTTATTTTACAGAGGACATAATAGTTCACATGATATGAAAAGGAAGGCAGGCGAATTGCTTTCCCTTGTAGGTCTTTCCGGAAGGGAGCATCATCACCCTAATAAATTATCCGGCGGACAGCAGCAGAGAGTAGCGATTGCCAGGGCCCTTGTTAATGATCCTTCCATTATTCTTGCTGATGAGCCCACGGGAAATCTTGATACTGCAAATACCGTGGAAATAATGAATATGTTTACAAGGCTTAACAGGGAACTCGGAATAACCATAATCCTTGTAACTCACGAACCGGATGTTGCCGACTTTACCAGCAGGAAAATTATTTTCAGGGACGGTATGCTGGTACAGGACGTACAGGTAAGGAAAAGCAGGAAAAAATAACAAGTTCAATATGAATATAAAGAATGCTTTTATCACAGCCTTAAGAGCGCTTGGCAGAAATAAAATGCGCTCAGCTTTGACCAGTATCGGAATAATTATAGGTGTTTCATCTGTAATTGTTATGATAGGGATCGGCAACAGCGCCAGGATAGCTGTCAAAAAGAGAATTTATACGGCAGGTGCAAATGCAATATCGATTTATAATTCCGCACGTCCGCTTACAGAAAGGGATATGGATGATCTCAGCCGTATCTTCCCCCAGATAAAATATATTACACCTCAGGTTTATAAATCGCGTATACCTGTTAAATATAAAAACAGGTCCATAATCAGCAGGGTGTACGGTGTTAAGAATGATTTTTTCCTGTTGAAAGACTGGGGAACTCAGTACGGAAGATATTTTACCGATCTTGAAATTGCTTCAAGCGATAAGGTCGTTGTAATAGGAAATACTGTCAGAACCGAAATATTCGGCTATATCAACCCGGTAGGTAATGTGATTCATATTAATATGATCCCGTTTAAAGTGGTCGGCAGCCTGGTGGAAGTCGGCCAGGCGTTCTCAGGGAGGGACTTTGACAACCTGCTGGTCATTCCATATACGACTGCCCAGACTAAGATCACAGGAGATAAATCTTTTGATCAGATCAATATCGCGACTTATTCAATTGATGATGTGGACTCTACTGTAGTTTCCGTCAGGGATTATTTTAGAAGAAAACATTCCATCCCGTCCGGGAAGCCGGACGATTTTAAAATGGAGACCAGCAAAGAAAAATTAAAACAGGCTGACTATATTGCAAATGTTTTATCTATCCTGCTGCTTTTCATTGCTTCTATATCTCTTATTGTCGGAGGTATAGGTATTATGAATATTATGCTTGTTTCTGTAAGCGAACGTACAAGAGAGATTGGTATAAGAATGGCAATCGGGGCAAAGAGAAAGGATATACTTTCCCAGTTTCTTATTGAATCAATAACCCTGAGTTCAGTCGGAGGTATTATCGGAATAGTTCTTGGAATCGTGATTTATTTCCTGATAGTATTTTTCGTTGGCTGGCCTTTTCTTTTTTCTCTTATGTCTGTTTTAGTATCGTTCCTCTTTGCCTGCGCTATAGGTATATTTTTCGGATATTATCCTGCAAAAAAAGCATCCAATCTCAGGCCGATTGATGCTCTGCGATTTGAATAATCAGATTTTTCCACTAGTTACTTATCCATCCTGACTGACTTTTTTTGCTAATATTATCAAGATTATAGATGCAATGAGTATTTTTAAAATACCCCGGATCGGGGTTTACTCCGGATTTCTTTGAATAGGGATTTAAAACGGATGATATCCGTTTTTGAAACGAAGGGAAACCGACTCTAAGACGGAGCGGAAACGAATCTGGAACGGACAGGAGATGACTTTGGAACGGAGCGGAAGCGACTCTGAGACGGAGGGGAGACGACTTTGGAACGGAGGGGAAGCGAATCTGGAACGGAGCGGAAGCGACTTTGAAACGGAGAGGAAGCGAATCTGGAACAGAATAATAAAGAATAAGTTAATATTTGCTATAAAACAGCATTATAATTCTTCAGTATCAGCAGCCTTGTCCTGATTGATTTATCTGTCTTTTCAGTCAACAAGGCCTGAAACTCAGCCAGGCTGAGTGATTATCCGTAATTATTAATTATTCTAAATTATGCATTAATAATAATTAATTAAAAAATACGCAATATGTTTATAAAAAAATTTATATACTCTATTAAGTCATGCTTAACCTGTTACCGATAAATATAAAGTAATTAATTAACCTGAGATTTATGTTCTGTTTTTGTTCTATTGAAAACAACCATTATATTTAATATATTTTTATTGCCGTTTAGCTAGTATTTTTTTCGTCATTAGTGAGTGCTGATAATTTAAAAACGAGTGTAATTTGACATCATAATTACAAATGATAAGGAGATGACAATTGAAAGAGACAATTGCTCTAAAAAGGTTTAAAAGATTTTTACAAATAGAAAAAGGATTATCAGACAACTCTGTTTATGCTTATACCTATGATCTGAAAAAATTCGGGGAATTTCTTTCTTCTAAAGATAAGGATATGATGTCTGCGACCGGTGATGATATAAAACAGTTCTTAAAATTCGAGAAAACACAAAAGCATAATTCGTCAAGAACTCTCGCGAGATCGCTGGCAGCTATAAGACAGTTTTATAATTTTATTTCCGATACAATGGGAGAGGTCGAGAATCCTACCAATAAGATCGAGACTCCCCAGGTAAAAAAGACGCTGCCTGACTTTCTCTCTATTAAGGAAATAAACAAGCTTAACCGGTCGATTTCGGAAAGCGATATATATGAGTTAAGGGATAAGGCGCTTTTTGAACTTTTATACTCGTGCGGGCTTCGTATTTCAGAGGCTGTAAAACTGTTAACTCACAATGTTGATTTTAATAACAGGTATATCAGGGTAATTGGTAAAGGTAATAAAGAGCGGCTCGTACCTATGGGTGAGGAGGCTGTCAGGCTTTTAAATAAATACATTAAGGAATCAAGGCCTGTGATTCTCGGCAGCAACAGGACGAGTGAATTTGTCTTTATAAGCAAGAAAGGGCCTTCATTAAACAGGAAATCGGTCTGGAGACTTTTAAAGGGTTATGTTAAAAGGGCTGATATAAGGAAGAATATAACGCCTCACACTTTCAGGCATTCGTTTGCCACACATCTGATCGAAAACGGAGCGGACTTGCGGTCTGTGCAGGAACTTCTGGGACATATGGATATATCCACAACCCAGATATATACGCATATGGCAAGAAGAAAGCTTAAGGAAATACACAAGAGATATCATCCAAAGGGATAAAAAAGACCTGCATGAATTTATCAAAGACTGTACCTGTTCCCGCAAAAACCTGTGCCGGATTAGTCCGCAGGGTTTTTTTAATCGTCCTTTTTATTGTTGCCGGCCTTTCCCTTTCCTGTACGCCGTCAAGAGAATTCCTTTTAAAACAAAACAGAGCTGTGGGTATAGACAAGCTCTATATCAGGGTATTGTTGAAGAAAACGGATGAGCGGGTATTGATTTCTTCGAATACAAGAATGAAGATATCTGAGTTAAAAAGCGGCAAAATTATATATAATGGGGACGGGAAAGATATATCTTTTCGATATGACAGACTTTCCAGCCCGGTTCTTATTGAGTCATGGGGGAGCCCTATCAATGTTGATAATGAAGGCTACAGGGGAATGCTTGAGCTTCACAATATTCTTGGGAAACTGCTTGTTATCAATGTATTGAAAATTAATGAATATCTTTATGGGGTGGTTCCGGGCGAGATAGTGCATTCATGGAATATCGAGGCTTTAAAAGCTCAGGCTGTAGCTGCAAGGACATATACATATCACCACCTTGTCAATAATAAGAAGTCATTATATGACCTGGATAATTCAACCAATTTTCAGGTATATAAGGGCATGTCTATAGAGACGGAAGAGACGAATAAAGCTGTTGATGAAACAACCGGGGAGATCGCTGTTTTCAATGGGAAACCGATAGTCGCTTTTTTCCATTCGACATGCGGGGGCCTTACAGCAGATGATAAATATGTCTGGGAAGGTGAAGGGCAGAGTTATCTGAAACCTGTTGTTTGTAATTTTTGCAAGGAATCTCCTTATCGCTCATGGGAAGAAAAAATAACAATCGATGAGATCAGGGAATACCTTGAAAAAGAATACAATGGAATCGGCAGAATAACCGGGATCAGTTTTCAAAGAAAAGACAACAGGGTTATATCAGCGGTCATTCGTCACAGCAATGGTGTTATTAAAATGACCGGGAATGAGTTCAGACTAATTTTTCCGGAGAAGAAAATCAAGAGCATGTTTTTTTTCGCCAGTCAAACCAGTGACGGCTTGATCCTTCACGGGCACGGCTGGGGACATGGGGTAGGCATGTGCCAGTGGGGAGCAAAGGGCATGGCTGAAAACGGCGCGAATTATAAAGACATACTTAAATTTTATTATAAGGGAATAAGGATCATAGATGCCGGGCAAAGAGATTACGCCGGGAAATAAGGTTTTTGTTCTGAGTGATTTTTCTTTTGATCTTCCGGATAAACTCATTGCCCAATATCCTTCCGATGAAAGAGACCAGTCGAGATTGTTCATCCTGAACAGGAATACTTCCGAATATCTTCATAAAAGTTTTTACGAATTAGAAGATTATTTATTTAACGGTGATGTGCTTGTATTGAACAATGCGAGGGTAATACCTGCCCGGATGTTTTTTAAACGCGAAAGCGGGGGTCTTGTTGAGCTGGTTCTTACCCGGAGATTGTCTGAAAATGAATGGCTTGCCATAAGCAACAGGACCAGGCGCATGAAGCCAGGGGAGGTGCTTGTATCCGGTGCGGATCAGTCCGTTATGTTCAATGTGCTTGGCAGGGTACATGACTTTTTAAAGATTCGGTCTAATATTGTATTAACGGAAGCTGTTCTGAAGAAAATCGGGGAAATACCTCTCCCGCCTTATATAAAAAGATCTCCGGACGTTATTGATGAGCAGAGATACCAGACTGTTTATTCCAGGGAAGGCCTGGCTGCGGCTGCTCCGACTGCTGGACTGCATTTCACGGATGACCTGATAAACAAATTAAAAGCAAAAGGTGTGGTGTTCGTATTTTTAACGCTGGACGTTTCATGGGGTACTTTTCAGCCAGTAAGGGATAATGATCTCACGAAGCACAGGATGCATGTTGAGACTTATGATCTGCCTGCTGAGTCCGCAGAAGTCATCAATGCGGCGAGGACCGAAGGCAGGAGAATAATTGCAGTGGGCACTACTTCGCTGAGGGTACTGGAAAGCACTTTTAAAAATGGATTGAATATTCCGGGAAGAGGTGAAACTGATATCTTTATTTACCCGCCTTATGAAATAAACTCAATTAACGCGATGATAACGAATTTTCATACTCCTTACTCTACACTTCTTATGCTGGTGTCCGCATTTGCGGGGTATGAAAAGATCATGGATGCCTACAGAACTGCGGTTTTGAAAAAATACAGGTTTTTTTCTTACGGGGATTCCATGCTGATCTTATAGATCTGCAGCAACTCATCCCGCCCGCAGGGCCGTTCCACTCAGGGAGCGGTTCCGCTCAGGGAGCGGGAACAAATCTTAAAGTTACTGCCAAAAGCTGTAGAATTTGTTGTTATAAAATTTAGTTACTCAGAAGGGTCTTTAACGGTAGGTATTATCCTGTTTTTTTTCCGAGTATATCAGTATTTTAAGTCTCGGCAGGAAGATGAACATAAGGATTCTCTTCAGCCATTTTATGTATTCTTCGCTCTCGGCACTTATTCCGAGGATATGAGAATAGTATGAGCCGGCTCCGAGGTAATTGATCAGCATGGTATTAAGGCTGTAAATGAACATGTCGATCTCTTCAGGAGTACCCTGCATCGGGATTTTCTTAATGAATGTTATCCGTATCTTTTTCAGGAAATCAATTATATAATCGTACCCTGGGGTAGTGTTATCTTTATTGTTCATAACCATATTCAGCGCAAATATCCTGAACGATTCAGGATTATGAAGGCTGTATGAAAGAACGCGGTCCAGGAAGATGGAAAATCCTTTGGAAGGATTTTCCTTTTCAAGGCCCTTAAACCATTTTTCTTTGGCTTTATCCAGACTGGTAAATATTTTCGCAAGGACCGCGTTTAACAATTCCGCTTTGGACAGGAAATAATAGCTTATCAGGGGATGGTCAACACCCGACTCTTTACCAATCATTCTCATGCTTGCTGATTTATATGGATACTGCGAAAAGACTTTAAGTGCCGCGTTTAGTATTTTATTCCGGGTAATATGTCCTTTGCCTTTTTCTGAAGAAGGCCGGTCTTTTTTGATTTGCGTTGCAGAAGAAGGTATTTTTTGGAGTGTGTTCTTCATGTAAGATGATTGTGATAAGTACAGTATAATGTCAAGATTTTTCAATAGAAAAGAAATAATATTATTTTATTAAGAAATACTTCATTCTTTACCAGTTGTTAAAATGGGCTTGACAGATTGATAAAATCTGTTTAGCCTATATATAGCTTGCTCCTGCTTAGTTATTTTCAGAAAAATAATAAAGAGGTGAAAGGTATGGCATTAAATCCACTGGTTGATTCCCGCGATGTCAGGTTTGTTCTGTATGAAATGCTGGAAGCGGATAAACTGACAGCTTACCCTGAGTATTCATCCCATGACAAAGATATCTTTGAAGACACTATTAACCTTGCGGAGAGAATTGCTGTCGAGCATTTTTATCCGTCCAACTCCGAAAGCGATAAAGCCGGAGGAGTGCAGTTCAATCCTGAGACGAACGAGGTTAAAGTTCCTGAGCTTTTAAAAGGCGCATGGAAGGCATATATTGAAGCCGGGTTCATAATGCTCAAGGTTGGGGCAGAGCACGGCGGAATGGGGATGCCGGACATTATCGCGACTGCCTGCGATGAGTTTTTCCAGGCAGGAAATACGTCGCTGTGGATGTACGGCGGCCTGACCCTGGGCGCGGCCTATCTCATCAGCTTGTTCGGTACGGAGGAGCAGAAAAACCTGTATATTCCCAAAATGATATCAGGAGAGTGGGGCGGCACAATGTGTCTTACTGAGCCTGACGCCGGTACTGATGTCGGAAATCTCAAGACTAAAGCCGTTAAACAGGAGGACGGGACGTATCTTATTACAGGTCAGAAGATATTTATTTCAGCAGGGGAGCATGATCTCGTGGAAAATATTGTCCATACTGTTCTGGCCAGGATTGAGGGACATCCTGGGGGCAGTAAAGGTATATCAGTGTTTATTGTACCGAAGTTTCTTGCTAAACCGGACGGTACGATCAGGGAAAGGAATGATGTTATATGCTCCGGTATTGAACACAAGATGGGGATCAAGAGCAGCTCAACAGCTACATTGAATTTCGGGGATAATGGGAAATGCACCGGATATCTTCTCGGCAAGGAACAGAAAGGCATGAGTATAATGTTCAAGCTGATGAATATGGCGCGCATTGAGACAGGCGTGCAGTCCCTGGCACAGTCGAGCGCTGCATATTTGCATGCCGTGACATATGCTAAAAACAGGAAGCAGGGAGTGCATTTGACGCAGATGCTGAATCCGGATGCCCCATCTGTGGCTATTATTGAACATCCTGATGTTAAGCGAATGCTTCTCTGGATGAAATGCTATATAGAGGGCATGAGGATGCTTGCATATTATGTATCCAGATCAGTGGATGTTTCCCACGTGGGAAAGGAAGAAGAAGCGCAGAAGGCAGGAGCCATTGTTGAACTTCTTACGCCTGTCGTGAAGGCAGGGTTATCGGATACTTCATGGCTTGTAACCGCGGAAGCCATGCAGGTTTTCGGAGGATACGGCTATTGCTCGGATTATCGGGTTGAGCAGTATGCCAGGGATACCAAGATATTTTCGATCTATGAGGGTGCGAACGGTATGCAGTCTCTTGACCTCGCATTCAGAAAGATATTGTTCAATGAGAACATGTATTATTACAATACATGGAAAGAGGCTGTAACGGCTTCGATTGCTGACACGAAAGGCAAGGTTGATGATAAATATATAGCGCCCGTGGACCAGGGTCTGAAGAAGATTGATGAAGTAATACGGCTTTTAAAAACCCAGATGGACGGGGGAAAATTTTTACTGATAGCGATGAATACACAACCGCTTTTGCAGTGCATGTTCATGATGAATCTCGCATGGCTGCATCTGTGGAGTCTCTCGATTGCGCAGCCGAAAATGAAAGAGATAATCGGGGATGCCAAAGGAGAGGAGAGGCAGAAGATCGTTGACGGCAATAATGAGGCTGCGTATTATACGGGCAGGGTTTTATCTTCTCAATTTTATATTGGCGCGGAGTTCCCTAAATACTTCGGAAAGATAGATTCTATCATGGGAGGGGAGGCTGCCGTTGTCAAGACTTCTCCTGCTGTTTTTACCGGCGCTCTTGAGGAATAGGTTTTTTTATTCAGCAGGGCCGGCTAATAGCCGGCCTGTAATCTCTCAATGGTTTAATTCCCTGCAGTTTTTTCAGGAATTCTGCAAATTGCAGCGGGGGAGCTTTATTTATTTTTTATTGTTTGTATATATGTTCCGGCTTTTATCAATATTCTTTTAATTTCTTCTTCAGTTATCTTTGAGGGATCGTAATAAACAGTATTGATCTCGTTGGATTTATACCATCCCTTTTCAATTTTGTTAATACCATTAAGCCCCGCCAGGGCCTGTTCACCAACATCGTATCATGTAACGGCAAATACTACCTTTGCGGTTTTTTCATTAGTAAACCCGTTATTGGTTATAGCCGGAAGAATTACTATTATACTTAATCCCAGGAGTATAATATTTTTACTGAATTTGTTTATAGTCATGAATTTCCTCTCTTTAAGTAATACTATATTATAATACTTTTGGCAAATAAATAAAATAACTCCGGGCTTGCCTTTTGTTTGTGTTTTTTGTATTTTCTCTTGGAGAGTTTTATTGATGAGCAAAATACTTGTTATTGATGATGAGATCAAAATCTGTGAGCTGATCGTGCTTGTTTTAAAAAAGGCAAATCTTGAAGTTATATATGAACTGACAGGCAAAGACGGTTTAAGGAGGTTCTATTCCGAGAAGCCTTATTTGGTTATACTGGATTTGTGCCTGAAGGATATATACGGGCTTGATGTTTTAAAAAACATTAAAAAACATGATCCGGGATGCCGGGTAATAATGATCACTGCTTCGAATTCAACAAAGGATATGAAAACCGCAATGGAACTTGGCGTGGATAATTATTTCTTCAAGCCGTTCGACCTGTATCAATTCAGAAGTATTATACTTGATTTACTATAGTTATCTGAAACGCTCGCAGTTTTTCGAGGGGCTTTATTTTAAGAAGGGATTCCCGTATTTTATTTGACTTTGACGCTATTGCCGGTATTTAATTATTGGTGTGTATATAAATATTATCAAGGAGGTATGTAATATGCCTGAAGCATCGAAAGAACTGCTTGATTTATTGAATAAGGCAATATCGCGCGAATTGCAGGTATCGATACAGTATATGTGGCAGCATGTGCTGTGGAAAGGTATAAAGGGTTTCGCGGTCAAGGATGAACTGAAGCAGATTGCTATTCAGGAGATGAAACACGCTGAGGAGATCGCGGAGAGGCTTGCGTATTTCGGCGGGGTTCCCACGAATAAACCGGAGCCTATAATGGTCGGTAATACCCTGAAGGAAATGTTGTCAAAGGACGCGGAGGATGAAGTAGGGGCTATGAAGTTATATAATACTATTATCGAAACTGCCAGGAAAGAAAAGGACCAGGTAACAAAAAGATTGTTCCAGAAAATACTCGCAGATGAAGAGGATCATTTGGATACGTTTACCGGTTTGCTCGAAGACCTGTAAGCCTGGAGCCCGGTTGTTTTAACACTTACCATACTTTAAATTATATTCTTTTAATAGTGCGTTGGAATGCCGCGGGCTGGAGTTGTGTAGAGCCGCGGCATTTTGCGCATATTCGTATTACGCGGATCATCGGTCTTCTTCGGCGGATTCGCTTTTTGCGATCTCGGTCTTCCTGATAGTTACTTCCCCGACTATTGTATCTATTGTTACTGTGTCTTTATCTTCTGTTATTATTCATCATCCGTCAGGCGCCGCACCGGATAGCAGACTGTTTCCGGGATCAAGTATACATGAGGGACTCACCGTTCTCCGGTATTGCTATACAACCTGCACTTATTTTCCTGGAATACGAAGGAAGCTTTTTTACCGGATTGCAGCTTACGCAGCAAAGTTTAAAAGATTCTCCATGTTAATATAAAATTGAAAAAATAGGCTTATCATTTGACCCGGCCGCTTTTTTTTTATATATTCATATGGTTTGCCTTCTTTTTAAGATACCTGCAGGAATATATATTGAGATTATCTAAATACACAAGAGGGAAGGGGCGAGATGTGCTCTTCGTATAAACGTGTTGCCGCGCTTGTCGTGATTTTTATAGGGCTCGTTTTGCATTTCCCGGCTTGCGGTGACAACATGGACGTCTTATTCGATAAGAAAGGCCCTGTTGATTTTCCTCCTGATAAAATCCAAATAACTAATATTGCAAGGACTCCGGGAAGCATTACGGTAGACTGGATTGACCCTGCGGACAGCGATTTCGATCATGTCAGCATTACCTGGTCTCCCGGCGGTTCTGTCGAAAGGAATGTTCTCAGAAGTATCTGCACTTACACTGCTATAGGGCTTAGCAATACTTCCATGGATTACTCCTTTTCCTTCGCAAGCGTCGATAGCGCAGGAAACAAGTCCTCTCCTGCTGTTATAAATATCAGCCGGCTTGATATAATACCTCCGGCGGCTGTTACCCTGACAACTATATCGGTAGATAATACTAAAGTGATAATCAACTGGATAGACCCTTCAGATTCTGATTTTGATCATATAGAATTAACCTGGCTCCCTGGCGGGAGCACTGTACAGGAACTCCTGCCTGGAGAAGAGACCTTCACCGCGACAGGTCTTGCAAATTCCACAGAGTATACATTTACCATTGCCAGCGTGGATACCGTGGGCAACAGGTCTGAGAGTTCTTTTAAAGCTGTCCCTAAAGCGTCAGGGCTTGTCATCAATTACTTTATTTATGATGCCGACGATCTGGATGCTGTCAGAGGAAGCACCGAACCTGAGTACACCGGCTGGGGATTAGATTGTCATTATATTATGATGGCCGATATAGATCTTTCAGGGCACAGCCCGTGGACGCCTATTGGGGATTCAACTAATCAGTTTACGGGCACTGTTGAAGGCAATGGATATTGTATTTCAGGGTTATATATTGATAATTCATCCGGGACTTATCAGGGATTATTTGGTGATACATCAACGTCGAGTTTAATTAAAAACATAATTATTGAAGGATGTTTTATAAAAGGTTATCTATGTGTTGGAGCTCTAGCAGGATGTAGCAATGGTAAAATTGAAAACTGTCATGTTATATCAGGAGAAGTAATCGGTGATATACTTTATGTGGGAGGGCTGACTGGACTAATTAATGGAGCAACCAAAAACTCTAGTGCGAATATGGAAGTCACTAGTTCAGGTGTGGCTACCGGAGGGTTTACAGGAAGCAACTGGTTTAATGGGAGTATAATAAATTGTTATGCTAAATGTATTGTTACTGGCAATAGCCAAACAGGCGGTCTTATTGGAAATAATAGATCTACGGTATCCGATTGTTATGCCACAGGTATTGTTAATGGCAATGATCAAGCAGGAGGTCTTGCAGGAAGCAATAGTGATGGTACTATTTCACGATGTTATACAACATGTCAAGTGACTGCTACTAGTTCCGTGGGGGGATTAGTAGGTTCCGAAAGTCCACCCGCAACTACAGACAGCTATTTTTGCGGTACACCTGATAACAGTATAGGTATTTATATTTCAGATCCTGAAGATATGAAATTGACTGGTACATTCACCGGCTGGGACTTTACAACAGTATGGGACATCGATCCGGATATGAACGACGGGTATCCATATCTAAGGAGCAATATGCCTTAAAGAGAAAGATCAGGCCATGAGCCGGTTTTATATATTACGCAGACACAGACAAGCAGTAAGACAGGATAAATAAATTGCCTCATTGTAAGAACACTGCACTTTAATATTATATTGATACTGCATTCACGCAATACCGGATTACACGTACAGCAGGCAGGAACAGCGGAATCCAGCGGGGCAGCGATAAAAATGTTTGACATAAACGGGAGGGAAGCCGGCACATAACGCCGGTTTTCTGTTGACTGCATTTGTAAAATATGGTTTAATATATGGAGAGCAATCTATAGCCCTATGACAAAGATATACATACCTCTCTTATCCTTCCTTATTATTTTGCAACAGCTAACCCCGCTGCGTGCCGATACACTTGAACTTATTGAAGGCTCAATACTTGTAGGCAAGATCACTGAGGAGAGCGACGATTCAGTTGTTATCAGCAACCTGTACGGGAGCTTTAAAATAAAGAGAAACTATATTAAGTCCATTCATAAAACGCAGGACTATACGAAAGACGTAAAGATGCTGGAGGGGCTTAATCTTGAAGTCGACCCGGAGGCAGTGAGAAAACAAGTTGAAGCAGGAATGCGGAAGAAAGCCGGACTCAGGGAAGAGATGCTGAAAAAGCTGGAAGAAGGGAAATGGAAAGAAGGAACTATCGGGATTTCAGGTTCTTTCAATTATGTTCTCGGAAAGATCAGCAACGTTATACCATACGGGTATTCAGCGCGCGTATCTATTGACCAGGGAATGGATATGCTCATTGACCAAAGGCGGGCTATTATGCCCGGACTTCGCGCTGAAGCAGAGTATCTTAATTACAGCAAAGGCCCGTACACCATATCAGGATACAGCACAGGGATCGGGTTGATCTGGATGTTTCCGGTGCTTGAAGAAAAAAAGGGATTTATTATACTGGCTGCTTTGCCGGGGATATCGTTTATCAGTATTGAAAATACGGAAGCGGATAAAAAAGCCGGGAGCAATACAATTACAGGCACGGGGATTGTCGGTTACCGGTATATGGCAGGAGCAATGTCGTTCTTTATACACGCGCGGTACATGTATGTTTATGATAAGCAAGCGCCTCTTCAGTCGATTGGCGCTGAGGCAGGAGTCGGCTTCAGGGTTTGGTAGGGACGGTGGTGGAAGAAGTTAGATGTAACTTTATAGACGACTGTGAGACGGAGAGGAAACGGAGGGGAAGGGATAAAATCACTTTTTTAATAATCCCGATGTTTTATTGAATATTATTTTGGTTAAGTCCAGAATATATGTAAGTTCTTGCTTTGTAGGTAAACCTGAAGGAAGAAGGCCCATATCTGACGGATACCGGGAGTCAATATAAATAGTATCAATTATTTCAATATCTTCGATTTGGATATTAAGCTTATGTTTAATATTCTCAGGTAATCTTTCAAATAAAGTATATACGCTATGAATTCTTGGTACGGAATTGATATGTTCACTAAGTAAGGCTTTCAAAGATTTTTCAATTGTTTGCTGGCAATGAAATAGTACAATGTTGGTTAAATCCGGTTCGTCGCTTAATTTTTTAGCAGCCTGAAAATCCCCGGAGGCAAATTTAAGCCATTCGGCTGTAGCTTTTTTCATTCTACGCTACTTTAACTCCAGTGGATTCTATCTCTTTTATAAATGAAGTACCGGCGTTTTGAAGTATTTTCCATTCATCTTTAGTATAAACAAGTATGTCCATTGGAAATTCGGTTTTTATATCCCGGAACAGCCTGGCAATGGATAATCTCTGTTCGATTTTATCCAGATATGTTTTACAGAAACCGTGTTTATCCAGAATTACAATCAAGTCAATATCACTGGCCGGATTTTCTTCCCCTTTCGCGTAACTGCCAAAGAGAATGATTTCCACCACCGGGAAATTCTTAGTAATTCTGTATTTGATTTCACTTTTTAAATAATCTATATTCGGGATGTTCATAAATTTAACTTTTTTTATTTATTAGGAACAATCTATGATATATTTGTGGAAGTCAAG
>CAZVYR010000015.1:0-26513 GCA_964631555.1 uncultured Leptospirales bacterium | reverse complement strand
CAATACGTTGAAAATTTAATCAGCTGATGAAAATTTTTTTTACAGCAACATTGCAAGGTTGTTATCTGGCATTTAAAGGAGATATGGAAAGTGGGGGCGGGCTGGGGTTAGATCCTGATTCTTGTCCATTGATTGTTCACATAAGTTTATCTAATGCCGGTTTGGATAGGGAAACCGAAAGGAATCTATTTAATAAATTTTTCCGACGCAAACGCTTGAAAGAGGAGGATGAACGAATAAGAAGAGCAATAGAAAGTAGATTGAACAATGTACATATCTTTTTAGCAAACAGTGTCAAAAGAATTCCTCCCCGGGTAGAAGGACCTTTCAATGAAGAAAATTTACCTGGGGAAAAATATTATAAAGATTTTTATCTTTTAGCAAAAGAAGATTATTATCCGGGATTTTATGATCTTGATGAATCATTGATTTACTATATGACTGTATTTGGTATAAAAACAGAAACAGCCTGGACTTTTTATTATCAAAGAGTTGTATATAATCATGATGAAAAAATACCTGGAATGCCATTTTTAGAATCCGGTACATTAGATATGGTTGATAGAAAAATTGATTATGGATGTAAATTAGTAAAATTACGTCCATTTAACGATACACTTGAAGCACAATGGGAAAATTATCAAAAAAGAAGAGCTCCAAGAGAGGATTGAAAGGAAGCCGGGTGACTTAAGCCAGGATGTTCGGGGAAGGTGGCGAAGTTTAAACAGGAAGTATCAGAGAGCTTAGCTTTATGTGATTATGTGGTTGAAAGTATGACGGTTGCCGAAGATGGATTCTGCTTGACTCTCTTGTTTTTTATATTAATAATAATTAAAAATTCATTGTGATTATAGATTATATAAGTGAATTGACTCGTTATTGTAATAAGGACTAAAAATATGGATAAACTTCCGGATCTTAATAAAGAAGTCATAAATGTTACTTCTTTAGATGATATAGAAGAAGAAAAGAAATACTGGCTTTCAAAAACGCCCATTGAACGGCTTGAAGCTTTAGAGATAAACAGAAGGATGGTTTATGGCCGTGATAGAGTTACATCCAGACTTCAAAGATTTCTTGAAATTGCTGACCTCAAATGATGTCAGATATCTGTTAGTAGGGGGGTATGCAGTCGGATACTATGGCTATCCGCGAGCAACCGGTGATATGGATATCTGGATCGAAATTAGCGCAGTCAACTCGCAAAAACTGACTTTAGCATTTCGTGAATTTGGTATGCCGAGTGAGACAATATCAGAAAGTTTATTCTTAGAAAAAAACAAAGTAATCCGAATGGGGGTACCTCCTATACGCCTGGAAGTTATTACAAGCGCATCAGGTGTGGAATTCGACGAATGTTACCATAACCGTGTGATTATTGAAATTGAAGGAATTCCAGTAAACATCATTTCAGTTGAGGATCTTAAGAAGAATAAGCGCGCAGCAGGCAGATATAAGGATATGGAAGATCTGGAACATTTAACGTAGCGTTGTTTAAAAGTCCTCAGTATCTTTTATATAATAACAGATTACCCCTCCTGTCGGCAAGTTTAATTACCTCTATCTTTTTAAGACAATACAGGATCTTTCGCGCGAGATATATGGTGATATTCAATTCAGCAGCAATGTCCTTTGTGGAGAATGGTTCGGGCAGATCGTCAGGAAGGAGTTTAAGATAGTCTTTCTTTTTACTGAATTTTCTCTTTTCAATTATCCTCAACAGCTTCCTGTCTTTAATACTTACTCCTTTTCTTCTCCAGCTCCCTTTGCCGTCATCCTGTCTTATTTCTTCTTCCTCGGTTATTACAATCTCAAGAGTAAAATAAGGATGCGATATTATTTCAGTAATATATATCAGCTCATTAAAGATATGTAAAAGACTGCCTTTTTTTGTTGATTTTCTTTTTGAGACAATACTGCCGTTGCCGTCTGTCTTTATCAGCCATTTAATCTCAGGAATATTATGCACCAGTTTGATTTTATTATTTGCCAGCAGTTTTTTTAATTTGGTTTTTATATTTGAAAAGTTCTTTGTCTGGATTTCAACAAGTCCTGTTCTTTTGACTATATCAATAATATATCCTTCAATTTGTTGCTCGATCTTATCATGCTTGCCGGTATATTCGCGTTTCAACTGATCATGAATAGTATATTCGTTTAATGTGCCTATCTTGCTGATTTTCTTTTTCATACATGGATTTTTAATAAAGAATATTTGATACTACAATTAGTTTAAAATAGGAGCCTTCGTTTATCCTGACAAGCAATAAAATGGATTGCAGTGTTTGCTTTATATGGTTATGAAACGGAGGGGAAGGATGCCAGTTCCAGGTTGAAGGTTCAAAGTTCCAGGTTTAGGAAGAGACGGGAAGTTATTGTAAAAGACTTTATTACGACTTTGAAACGGAGTGGAAACGGAGGGGATACGTCTATGATACGGATTTGAAACGAAAATAATATAAAAATTGATAGAAAGAATCTACCATGAAGTGACATTCCTAACGGCTGAGAGTGTTGAATAATTAAAATAGCAATGATCTTTAAGATCAATGATCTTTAAGATCAAAGATCTTTAAGATCAAAGATCTTTTGGATCATTTATTATTCAAAGTTAGCAACTCATCCCGCCCTAAGGGCGGGAACAAATTTTAGAGTAACTGCTAAAAACTGTAAAATTTGTTGTTATGAAATTTAGTTATTCAGAAGGAGGAAGATATGAAAACATTCTCGAAAATCTTTTTAGTACTATTTATTGTTGCTGCCGCAACCGCGTTATACGCTGACGAAAATGAAGAAACTAAAAAACCTGAAAGACAGGTAACTACTTTATTCGGAACTTGTGGCGGAGATATTTTTATCTCGGGTTACGGCGCTCTTACAGGATCTTATTCAAGAATCAAGGATAAGGATGCCTGGTTTGGGGGTGTACGCGGAGGTGTTATTGTGAACAACCTGGTTTTCGGCGGAAGCTTCAGCGGTCTGGTCTATCCGGATAAAAGAGAAGAATTTGGCGACAATTCATTCACAGATGGACGAGATTATATCGATTTTGGTTACGGGGGATTTATGACTGAGTATTATTTCTCTCCCACCAGCCTTGTTCATTTTTCAGTTGGAACAACGATAGGCGGAGGAGCACTCACTTTCCATGCTGATGATAACGACGACAATGACAGTCAGGGAGAAGACGTTTTCTTTGCTGTTGAGCCGGAAATTAATGTATTCGTGAACATTACAAGATTCTGCCGTATCGGTCTGGGAGGGTCATACAGGTATATTAACGGAATCGATAATGATAATTATAAGGATAAGGATTTCAGCGGATTCAACGCAAAGGTAATTGCTGCTTTCGGCTGGTTTTAACAGGCAGCTGTTTTTGCAGGGGTGATTTGTATATTGCCCCTGCATTTATTTAATATATTTTTTTATTAAATTTATTTACAGATTAAATATATGACCTTATAAGAAACATTCACATATAATCTTATAGGAGGCCGTACAGGCCTTCGCGGTTTTATAGGTGCGATTTTCTTACTTCTTTTCAGGTTTTAAGGCCTGATATTTATCCGGAGTATATTAAATATGCGAATCGATAGAATGCTTGCCATAACAGTAATGCTGTTGAACAGAGACAGGATAAGCGCCCGCGAGCTCGCGAATAAATTTGAAGTTTCAGTGAGAACTATTTACAGGGATATTGAAGCCATCAATCTTGCAGGTATTCCGGTAATATCCTATCCGGGAAATGACGGCGGTTTCGGGATAATGGAAAACTACAGGATAGACAGGCAGGTTCTGACGCTGAACGATATGTTCACGATTCTGTCGGCTCTTAAGGGAATTAATACAGGTTTAAGGGATGTTGAGCTTGAGTCCGCGATCGAAAAGATCAAAAGCCTTGTTCCTAATGAAAAATCCATTGATATGGAACTGCATTTTGAGCAGTTGGTCATTGACCTGATGCCGTGGGGATTAAGCACCAAACATAAACAATTCTTTAAGGACATTCAAAAAGCCGTCCACAGCAATACACTTGTGGAAATAAAGTACTCCAACTCAAAAAGCGAGACATTTGAACGTACCATTGAACCCATGAGTTTGATTTTAATGGGAAATATTTGGTATCTGTTCGCTTTTTGCCGCAAAAGAAACGACTACCGCGTATTCAGACTTTCGAGGATTAAAAATATTAAGATTTTAAGTCAGAATTTTATCAGGAAAGAAGCGTCTTATAAAAATTATTTTAAACAGGAAAACAAATCCTTGTCAATGGCTCATCTTGTATTGAAATTTTCTTCAGAGATCAGAGCCAGAGTAGAAGACTATTTTCATGAAGAACAGTTAGAGATTCAAAAGAACGGCGATATAATAGCGAGAGTCTCGTATCCTGAAAATGAATGGGTGTATTCATTTATTTTGAGTTACGCAGAATTCGTTGAAGTTCTGGAGCCCGTGCATATCAGAAAAATTATTCAGGAAAAAGCAAAAAAAATTCTGGAGCAATATAAACCTGACATAATGGTGTCACAGGGGTAGAGTATAATATTGGTAAGTCATTATAGCTGACGTTTTATTATATACATGTGATATAGTAAAAGCAGTCTAAATTAAAAGTCAGCCAGAATGAATAATTATACTTAAAAGGAGGCACTATTGTAATGAAACAACCTGTAAAAGATACAGAACTTGTAGCTTTTTGCGGATTATATTGCGGAGCATGCAGGGCATATCTCAGTGGTCGCTGCCCGGGCTGTGTTGAGAATACCAGGGCTGCATGGTGCAGGATACGTTCCTGCTGTACAGACAATAATTACACTACTTGCGCTGATTGCGAAGAATTTAAGGATGTAAATGACTGCAAAAAGTTCAATAATATTATTTCAAAGATGTTCGCGCTTGTTTTCCGCTCCAACCGCAGGGCATGCATTGAGCAATTACGCACTGAAGGGATTGAAAGGCACGCCGCAATAATGACTGCTGCCGGAAGGCAAAGCCTGCCGCGTTGAGAATTTCGAAGTAATGTATATAGTAATTTGAAAAATTTAAACACAGCTCTTTTATCAGGCTGTGTTTTTTACTAACCTGATCCTGGTTCAGGAACAGGTTAAATACAGATTGTAACCTTGAAGTTGGTTTGGAATATATTGAATCCATACGATTAAATATAAATAAACTAGCTTGACTTTTGTTGATGTCGGATATTTAAGATAATAGAATTGTTTATCCGAAGCTGGTCTCATCCGGTTATATGTGAGACTTTACAAGCTGACGAGATTAACAGATACAAACATTTAAGCTGGTTGGCTTACTTTTCACGGTTTTATATAATTATTCAATGAACCGGTTGATTTGGAAATAGCGTCCCCTAAAAATACTCTCTCTTTTTGCCTTGCTTCCTGCTGCAAGACTTATCTGATTCACGATGGAACATAATTAACCGGCTCTTAATTTGTTTAATTATATCATTGATAAGCCGGTCAGATTAATAAGCCCACAGACAAAGCTAGTATACTCAATCAAATAACAGGAATGAGATCCTCGGAATCAGTTTTTTATAATAAAAGGAGGATCAGATGAAGAATAAAGTATTGTCCTGTGTATTTGTGTTTGCAGTAATGATTTTGTTGTCTGTTAGTCTTGGATGCGGCAAAAAACCGCCTGCCAAAGATAAGATCGTGATTGGGCAGGCTACTTCACTCTCAGGGCCGTTTGCCGTAATTCACAAATCCGGGCCTATGCAGACTCAGCAGTTATGGGTCGATGAAGTGAACGCAAAGGGCGGGATATATGTAAAAGAATACGGTAAAAAGCTCCCCGTAGAATTGATAGTATATGACGATAAAAGTGAACATGGAACTATGACGAGACTGCTTGAAAAGCTGATCATGGAAGATAAAGTAGATTTTTTATTTCCGCCATGCGGGACATCCATGCTGTTTGCAGCAGCACCTGTCGCGAATAAGCATGGATATATATTGATTGGAAACGAAGGCGGCGCTACAAGCCTGGAGAAGCTTACCAGCGAACTGCCTTATTTCTTTCCGGTTTTGAATTATTCTAATCATAATCAGATACCACTTCTGGCTGAGCAGTTCAGCAAATGGGGCATAAAAACAGTCGCAATAACATTTAATGAAGATCTACATGGTGTAGAGTACGCGAATGAAGCGGTTCCGCAATTTCAGCTTAAAGGGATCAAAGTTGCTATGCTGAAAAGTCATCCGCTGGGGATTAAGGATATGTCAGCAGTATTAAAAGAAGCAAAAGCAGCCAACGTAGATGCTTTCTGTTCCTTTTCTTATCCGGATGAAACATTCCTTATTACCAAGCAGGCTATTGAGATTGGGTTTAATCCAAAGGTTTTTCAGGCTAATGTCGGCGTATATATGCCGGTATATGCTGATATATTTGGAGCAAAGACGGTTGAGGGAGTAATAGGCGGTGGAGCATGGAGCCCGAAGCAGTCTCCTGCTATCAAAGAATTCTATGATAAGTTGTTGTCCAAACACGGCAAGGGCGCACTCGATATGTGGGGCAACTTATACTATTACGGGGCATGGCAGTTTTTTGAAAAGGCAATTGAAAAGGCAGGAACCCTTGATCAGAAAAAGATCAGGGATATTATTGCAACTGAAAAATTTGATACGATCCTGGGAGTCACCTGGTTTGATGAGAAGCAGCGTCTTGCAAAGGAATGCCATCCGGGCGAGTATGGGCAGTGGCATAATGGTGAATGGGAGGTTATATTACCTAAGAATAAGGCTACTATGGATCCTATATTTCCAAAACCCGCGTGGGCAATGAAATAGAGCAGGATTTACAAAAGTATAATTTCTTTTTGTAAAAATAAGTCATTCTTCTCCGGAGAAATCCGGAGGAGCCCAGCTTATCATCCTATCTTTTCAAATAACTTTCCGGCGGATCCTTCATGTACTGAGACGTCAATTATATCATGTAATTTAAGGAGCTGTTTCATTATTTGTTCATGCCCATGCTTATTATTGATCATAAGGAATATTTTAAGCAGATTATTATTGCCGGAATTCCTGTATATGACACCGTTGAGATCAACAGCCCGTCTTGTAAGAAGGCCAAGGACATGTGACATTACCCTGGGATGATTCTGCGCTTTGAGTTCAAGTATTATATTTTTCATGTGTCTTACCTCCTACCATTTCATGGTTGCCGGACCCGGCAGGGACTATGGGCAGAACGTTATATTCGTGATTGATGTCGAGATTTATTAAAGCCGGGCCGCGGCTTTGTAATGCTTCTCTTAAAACGCTGCAGGCGTTTTCCGGTTCAGGGGAAAAGCCCGGGATTGAGAATTTGTCCGCGATGGCGGCAAAGTCGGGATTTGTTTTGAATCCGGTTGCGAATATATTGGAATTATAAAACATTTCCTGCTGCTGGCGTACCAGGCCGAGATGTTTATTGTTCATTATGATTATCTTTACCGGCAGATCAAGATCGGCAAGAGTTGCCAGTTCCTGTATATTCATTAAAATGGAACCGTCGCCTGAGATGCAAATTACGGTTTTTTCGGGATTTGCAAGGGAAGCGCCGATTGCCGCGGGCAGACCGAATCCCATTGTGCCGAGGCCTCCTGAGGTAAGAAAGGTCCTGGGCTGATTGAATGGATATGACTGCGCAACCCACATCTGGTGCTGGCCGACGTCTGTAGTAATTATGGTATCTGGGGCGGATATTTTGCTGATATACTTTAAGATGTTTACCGGGTGCAGCGGATCTTCTTCATAGATGAAAGGGTGGTCGTGTTTTTGCTTTGATATAAAAGAAAGCCATTCATTTCTTTTGTTATTCCTGGTAAGAGGGATAAGGTATTTTAAGATCATATTGAGATCCCCGTTTATTGAATATGTGGATTTTTTTATTTTGTTTATCTCAGCCTGGTCTATGTCTATATGTATTACCGGGATATCCGGGCAAAAATCTTCGACTCTGCCTGTGGCCCTGTCGTCGAATCTTACGCCCATCGCTATGATAAGGTCGGCTTCTCTTGTTATCATATTGGTATATCTTGCCCCGTGCATGCCGAGCATGCCTGTATAAAGGGGATTACCGGCAGGGAAGGAGCCAAGGCCCATTAAACTTGAGGTTACCGGTATGGAATTCTTTTCAGCGAGTTCCATTAACCTGGCGGACGCTCCTGAGGATATAATGCCGCCGCCTATATACAGGAGGGGCTTCCGGGATTTGTGTATGAGATCAGCGGCAGCTTGTATTTGTGTTTCGTCGATAAAAAATTTATTCTTTATTTCGAACTCGGGCCATTTATCAAATTCACATATTGCTGTCTGTATATTTTTCGGGACGTCGATAACAACAGGCCCGGGCCTTCCGCTTAACGCTATCCTGAATGCTTCGGGTATGGCGTAAAAGAGTTCATGAACGTCTTTTATCAGGAAATTATGTTTTGTAACCGGGATTGTCAGCCCGTATGTATCGACTTCCTGAAAGGCGTCTGTTCCTATGAGATGCAGAGGAACCTGGCCTGTAATGGCTATCAGGGGTACTGAGTCAAGGTACGCATCAGCGATTGCTGTAAGCAGATTGGTGACGCCGGGGCCTGAGGTTGCGAAGCATACTCCGGGTTTTCCGGTTGAGCGGGCAATGCCGTGCGCTATAAAGCCGGCTCCCTGTTCGTGTCTTGCCAGGATGTGGCGAATAGAGGGGCTTCGGGACAGAGCGTCATAAACCGGCAGGTTTGATCCTCCGGGGATGCCGGCAACGTATTTGATTCCGAATCTTTCAAGGAATTTTATTATTATTTCCGCACCGCTTAATTTCATTTTTTTTCCTCCTGTTTTATGTTAGTGTATTTAGTTAAGTCAGTCTTTGTAATAAAACTTTTCATTTAAAGCTCCTGTTATCGAGTTATTATAAAAAAAAAGCCCCTCCCGGTTTACACCGGCAGGGGCTTTTGGATTTGCTGTTATATTATTTATCCTATAGTGTAAACCGGTTCCTGATATGTGAATATAGCACGACCACAAGCACTGCGCTCATTGTTAAAATATTAGGAGTTGTGTTTACACACATGGTTTTCAATTATATTATCCTGAATTATTATTTATTTATTTAAATACACTAATAAAGTAAAAGTCATATTGTCAAGAAATTATTTTTAATAATAAGAAATTTTGACCTGTATTCGGATTTGAAACGTAGTGGATACGATTTATTATTATGAAACCGGAGTGGAAGAAGTCGGAGACTTCTAATAAAAGACGCGCGTCTTTTTAAAGGCGAATTGACGACGCCTAGACGGAGGGGAAACGGAGCAGAGACGACTTTGAAACGGAGCGGAAACAGTTATGAATCGGAGTAGAGACGACTTCGGAACGTAGGGGAGCGATTTAAAAACGGAGGTGATACGAATCTGAAACGGAGTGGAAGCGGCTTAAAACAGGATCAATCTCGTTTTGTAAACGAGTCGTTTTATGGAACGGAGGTGAAAGAATTAAGAGAGAAAAAAAATATAAAAAAAATCAGTGTTATATTATTGTATTAATAAAAAAAGCATATTCCCTTGACATAACAAAATTATTATGAAATATATATGATATAAATTAAGCTGGATCACTCTGTTGTTTTAAAGTTAGCCCAAAAAATCAATTTGACGCTGATCATGATTATATTGTGAGTTAGAACCTCCCGGCTTAAATAACCAAATTAAACAATTTTATAATGATTGTATCAATAGGAGAAATACTTTTCGACGTCTTTCAAGAATACAGGCGTCTTGGAGGAGCACCTTTTAATTTTGCTGCTCACCTTAAATACTTCGGTTATCCCGTTCGTTTTATTTCCAGAGTCGGAGACGACTCTTATGGAAAGGAGATCATTGGACATCTCGCCAAAGAAGGTTTTAATATTGATCTTATTCAGAGAGATAAATCCCATTCAACCGGTAAGGTGATTGTTAGTGTTGATAATAAAGGCATTCCGGATTTTAATATCCTTCCTGATGCTGCTTATGATTTCATCGAGTATGACAGAAACATACAGTCATTGATGAACGGGAAAATAGATATGATCTATACTGGTACTCTTGTTCAGAGAACCGGAAGCGGTTTCAGCACGATTCAAAGAATATTCTCTTCCAGAGATAATTCAACAAAATGCTTTTATGACATGAACCTGAGAAAGGGCTGCTATAATGATAATATTATACAGAGTACTTTACGGATAGCTGATATTCTTAAAATCAATGAAGACGAGCTTTTATATATTAAGAACATGACAGATAAACAGGTAAATGAGAAAGAGTTCATTGAGTTTATTTCCAGAGAATATTCCATTGAGCTTATTGCAGTAACGCGCGGAGAAAACGGCAGCAGTTTGTATGCTGGCGGGAATTTTCACTCTGTGCCCGGGAAGACAGGCCGGGCTGTTGAGGACACTGTCGGGGCAGGAGACGCGTTTGCTTCGATAATGGCCATCGGTTACCTGAATAGCTGGGGCATAGACAGGATTAATAATATTGCTTCTGAATTTGCTTCGGTTGTCTGCGGTCTTAAGGGGGCAATCCCGCAGGATAAAACAATTTATGAGGATTTTAAATCAGGCTTTTTTAAAGGTTCAGTATAATTCAACATATAGAGGAAAATACTTTTAATCTAATATGAGTAAAAATAAAGTATATATTCAGATGTTCAGTATTCACGGGCTCATTAGGGCAGAAGACATGGAGCTTGGCAGGGACGCGGATACAGGCGGCCAGATCAATTATGTCGTTGAGCTTGCAAGGACCATCAGCATGCTTGACAGCATAGAGAGGGTCGATCTTTTTACAAGGCTCATTGCGGATAAGGCTGTTTCGGAAGATTATTCGGTGCCTGTCGAACAGGTTAATGATAAATTCAGGATAGTGCGCATTCAGTGCGGGGGAAAGAAATATATCAGGAAGGAGTTGTTATGGCAGTATCTTGATGAATATGTTGATAAGACAGTAAGATTTATTAAAAGAGGAGGTAAAATACCTGATATTGTTCACGGCCATTATGCTGACGCGGGTTATGTCGCAGGCCAGCTTTCGGAGATATTCGATATTCCGTTTATATTTACAGGGCATTCCCTTGGAAGGTCTAAAATCAGCAAGCTGATCAATGACGGGATGTCTGAAAGCGATATTATTAAGAAATACAGGATAAATACAAGGATAGAGAGGGAAGAGGAAATACTGAATCATGCCGAGCTGATAATTACGAGCACAAACCAGGAGATTCAGGAACAGTACGGTCTTTATGACAATAAGGATTATCCTGAGTTTCGCGTAATTCCGCCCGGAATAGATATTGTGAAATTCTATCCTTATTATCATGACCTGGTAAACAGTCACAATAAGAGTGAAGATGAGATACATGCTCATGCTTCAATTCACCAGGAACTGCACCGGTTTTTTATATTACCGGACAAGCCTTTGATACTTACACTTTGCAGGCCTGATAAGAGAAAAAATATTTCCGGTTTGATTACCGCGTATGGCGAGGACCTGGAATTGCAGGCAATGGCAAACCTTGCGATATTTGCCGGAATCAGGAAAGACATTCATACCATGGAAGAGAACGAGAGAGATGTTCTTACTGAGATGCTGTTGTTGATGGACAAATACGATCTCTATGGGAAGATGGCGATACCCAAGAAGCATGACTTTCAGTTTGAAGTACCGGAATTATACAGGATTTGCGCGGAGAAAAGAGGTGTCTTTGTTAATATTGCCCTTGTCGAACCGTTCGGCCTTACTTTACTGGAAGCTTCCGCTACCGGACTTCCGATAGTCGCTACCAATGACGGGGGCCCCAAGGATATAATAAAAAATTGTAAAAGCGGCGTTCTTGTTGATCCTATGGATATAAAACAGATTGGTAGTTCGATTAAAAGAATAATCTCTGATTCCGACAAATGGGAAAAATATTCAAAGAACGGAATAGTGAATGTAAGGGAGTATTATACCTGGGAAGCACATGCAAAATCTTATATTAAAGAAGTACAAAAGATACAGGGAACATATAAGCATTCTGATTTCTCTGATTCTATTTCAATTCACTCAATCGGGAAAAGACTGACTGCGCTGAATTATTTTCTTATAACAGATATAGATAATACGCTGATAGGAGGCGGGAAGAATGAACTGGAGAAGCTTATAGAAATTATTAATATAAATACCGACACGATCGGTTTTTCCGTTGCTACGGGCAGGAGTATTGATTCGGTTCTAGAGTATTTAATAGAACATAAAGTTCCGTCACCTGATATTATCATTTCATCGGTAGGATCGGAAATTTATTACGGCAAGAATAATATTTATGACAGGGGCTGGGCAAGCCATATTTCTCATAGATGGGCAAGGGATAAGATTAAAGATATTTTAGGACAGGTCGATTTCCTGGAATATCAGGAAGAGGAGGCCCAGAGAATGTTTAAGATAAGTTATTTTATGGATCCGGGTAAAGACAGACTTGCTTTTATCCATGATCTTTTGCAAAAGAATAAATGTTATTATAATCTTATTTATTCTCACGACCAGTATCTTGATATTCTTCCTTACAGAGCTTCAAAAGGCAAAGCTATACGTTACATTAGTTATAAGTGGGAAATATTGCTCGAAAACATGATTGTTTGCGGTGACTCCGGAAACGATGAAGAAATGCTTCGAGGTGAGCCTCTGGGCGTTATAGTCGGAAATTACAGCAATGAGCTGGAAAAATTAAAAGGATTAAGAAATATATATTTTGCAGGCAGAAAGTATGCGGGAGGAATAATCGACGGTCTTGAATATTATAACTTTGTTGAGAATTCAAGAAAGTAGCAGGACCCTGATACAATAAAATATTATGAAAAAAATATTATCAGAAATAATAGAAAAAAAGGAGCTAAACGATTTTAAAGAATTCATTTTTATTCTTTCAAAAGAAGAGAAAGAGTTCCTGCTGAGAAATGATATTATTCTATTGTTCGGTGAGTTCTGCGATGCCAATAATAAGACAAATGCTTTCAGGGAATCATCTTCGATTGCTTTTTTTATCAGCAGGATACAGGAGGTTTTCCTTAAAGACGACTGTCTTGTAATAATGCATCGTTATTCCATTGCGCGATACAGGTTCTATCTTTTGCGGCTGGATTGCGAATTTATAGAGGAGATTGACGTTACCGAGTATCTTCAGTATAAAGAATTTCATGTGCTGAGAAGAGCAACGGATGAAAATTCTCTTAATATTGATTTTTTGCCGTTCTACGATTATTCTCCTGTTATTAAGGATGCCAAATCCATAGGCAGCGGCATCAGGTATCTTAATCGGTATCTTTCAAGCAATATTTTTAACAAGCCGGATGAATGGAATGCAAAGCTTTTTGAATTTATCAAACTGCATAAGCATAACGACCAGCAGCTTCTTGCGAACGGTTCCGTGTTTACGGATTTCAGATCGTTTTATAGCGGGCTTCAAAGTATAGTTGATTGGCTTAAATCAAGACAAAACGGCACTCCTTTTTCAAAGATACAGACTAAATTAAAAACATCGGGATTTGAACCGGGATGGGGGAACTCGGTCGGGAGAATAATAGAAACCATGCAGACTCTTATTGATCTTATCAATGAGCCTACGGACAGTCTTTTTGCCGAGTTTTTATCCCGTGTACCCATGCCGTTGATTTCCAAGATCGCTATTATTTCTCCCCATGGCTGGTTCGGACAGGAAAATGTTTTAGGAAAGCCGGATACAGGTGGGCAGGTTATATATATTCTCGACCAGGTTAGGGCTCTTGAGCGGCATTTGAAGCAGGAAATAGAACTGGCGGGCCTCGATGTTATTCCTGCGATCATTGTTATTACAAGATTTATTCCGGAAGCTGAAGGAACTACTAGCAACATCCGAAAAGAAAAAATACATCAAACTACAAATTGCTGGATACTCAGGGTCCCTTTTAAAGACCAGAATGACAATATTGTCAATCACTGGATATCGAGATTTCATATATGGCCTTACCTTGAAAAGTTTGCTCATGACTCAAGACTTCAGTTATTAAGCGAATTCAGGAGCAGGCCTGATCTAATAATCGGAAATTATTCGGATGGTAATCTTGTCGCGTCTCTTATTTCTGACAAGCTTGATGTTATTCAGTGCACAATAGCGCACGCTCTTGAGAAGACAAAATACCTGTTCTCAGATATACACTGGCAGAATTATGAAAATAACTATAAATTTTCCATGCAGTTCACTGCTGATATTCTTTCTATGAACAAATCGGATTTTATCATTGCCAGCACGCATCAGGAGATAACAGGAACAGAAGATTCAATGGGGCAGTATGAATCTTACCAGTTTTTTACTTTACCGGGCTTATATAAAGTCATAAACGGTATCAATCTTTACGCGCCTAAGTTCAATGTTATTCCTCCCGGAGTAGATGAAAATATATACTTCCCCTTTTCTTTGAAAGAAAGAAGAATTAAGGCTAAAACGTCTCAATGGGAAAGCCGGTTATTCAATGATAAGACTCATGATATTTACGGGGAACTGGAAGACCCGGATAGAATCCCGATTTTCACAATGGCGAGGCTTGACAAGATCAAGAATTTAACAGGCCTGATTGAAGCCTTTGGGATGAGCGATATTCTTAAGGAGCACTGCAACCTTATCTTAGCAGCAGGTACTATACATTTTGAGGAATCGAAAGATGCGGAAGAACAGGATGAGATTAGGAAGTCTTATTCTTTAATTGAGCAATATGATCTTTATAAAAAAATGCGTTGGCTGCCGAGTATTAACAAACTGGAGACCGGCGAAGTATACAGAATAATTGCAGAAAAAGGGGGAATCTTTGTCCAGCCTGCGCACTTTGAAGCATTCGGACTGACTATTCTGGAAGCGATGCTGTCCGGGCTTCCTACATTCGCGCCGAAGTTCGGCGGGCCTGTTGAAATTATAGAACACGGTAAAAGCGGCTACCTGATGAATACAAGTAGACCGGAATTGATCTCTACTGCCCTTGAGAATTTTATAAATGATATTTCAAATAATGATTCCCTTTGGAGTGAAATATCGGAAAACGGCATAAAAAGAGTCAAAGAATCCTTCACCTGGACACTTTACAGTGAACGTCTTATCAACCTGACCAAGTTGTACGGTTTCTGGAGATATTCTGTTTCCGGAACCGGAAGGTCCAAGATGAATCTTTACAGTGATTTATTATATTACTTTTTATTTAAGGAGAGGGCAAAGGAATATATGTAAAATAAATGACTATATTAGAAAGAATGCTTAAACGTAAAGTTATTTAAAGATATTATAAATAAAAATAATCCCTCTGTATCCAGAGGGATTATTTTAAAAGCCAACGATCGGAGTCGAACCGATGACCTGCTCATTACGAGTGAGCTGCTCTACCTACTGAGCTACGTTGGCATTGATTTAAAAGATATAGTGTTTTTTTGTATCTCATTTTTCAACTATTTTATTATGAGATTTATAAAAATTCTTTTCCTGAAGAGATATCAATAATTTTGTCATATTAACAAAGTTTGATTTTTCCCGGCTACATATGATAACAATCCATCATGTTTTTTTAAATCCTTGATTATTATACCCGCTGCATATATTTTTCCTGGGAAGGTATATATTTATATTATAATTAATAGAACACAAGACAAATATATCTACAGGTCTGTTTATTTAAATACAGGAGCTTATTATGAGGGAATATGATCTTATAGTTGTAGGAACAGGAGCCGGGCTTTCAGTACTCAGCGAAGGACTTCAGCACGGGCTTGAATGTGCTCTCATAGAGAGCGGTAAATTCGGCGGAACATGTCTGACACGAGGATGTATCCCTTCCAAAGTACTGACCTATGTTGCTGATATGATCCGAAGCGCAGAACATTCTAAAAAGATCGGCCTTTCATTTGATTTACAAAGGATCGACTGGAAAATGATCGCCGGACGTATGCGGAGCCAGATAGACGAAAGCAAAGATATCGAATCACAGCTTTCAGGGATTCCTTCGCTCACGATCTATAAAGGGACAGGAGAGTTCACAGGAAAACATACTATGAGAGTCGCTCTCTCCGATGGCTCATTTACAAAGGAATTCAAAGCAAAACAGATCGTGCTGGCTTCAGGAGGGAGGTCATTCATACCGCCTGTAAAGGGACTGGATGAAACAGGATTTCTAACAACAGAAACTTTCTTCGGGAATAAATTTCCCGAAAAACCCTGGGAAAGTCTTATACTCATAGGAGGCGGGATAATTGCCGCTGAATTTGCACATATTTTTTCCGCACTTGGGACAAAGATCACAATAGTGGAGATGGGCGACAGGCTGCTCCCGGCGGAGGAACCTGTAATCAGCGAATTTGTTAAAAAGAACTTTGAAAAACGCATGAATATATTTATAGGATATAAAGCCATTGAAGCATACTCAAAAGATCAAAAGAAATATGTTATTATACAGGAATCAGGTACAGATAAGAAAATAGAGCTGAAAACAGAAGAAGTATTTATCTGCTCGGGCCGCCGTTCAAACTCAGACCTGCTTAAGGTTGATAAGTGCGGTATTGAGACTTATGGCCATGGTAACTGGATAAAGACTAATGAATATCTTGAAACCAATGTTCCGGGCATTCGGGCCATAGGCGATGCGAACGGACTTTTTCAGTTCCGCCATAAGGCTAATTCCGAAGCTGAAGCATGTATTAAGAATATGTTCGGATCTCCGGAAGAAAAAACAGCAATGGATTATTCAGCCGTACCATGGGCTGTGTTTACATATCCACAGATAGGTCATGTGGGTATGACAGAGAAGGAAGCATTAGATAAAGGACACTTTATCTACAGAGCAATCAAACATTATTCTTCCATTGCAAAGGGATTCGCAATGGGATACGAAGAAGGGGATATGGATGACGGTTTCGTAAAATTGATTATCGATTCATCCCTTCGGATTCTCGGAGCGCATGTCGCGGGGCCTCATGCAGAAATGCTCATTCAGCCGTTTGTATATTTAATGAATTCCGGATTTACCTGTGATATAAATGATCTTGATGAAGGTGCTTCGAAGAAGAAAAACGGCAAGCAGAAAAATGATACTAAAGTCAGACATAAAAGTGATTTCGCATGCCCTGGCGCAGGGTCAGTGCTTCCCATGCTTGGTTCTATGGTTATTCATCCTTCTCTGAATGAAGTTTCAGGGTGGATACTCGGCTCACTTGAATCCGTGAATATACCTCATGAACCTCATCATTCTCACAAATGATTGATAAAAGTCTTATTCAGGGGATAAATCCTGATGTAAAAAATATACTTTTGCAAAGTAACGGAGGGCTGTCGGCATATTTTTACTTAGGATTTAAAAGAATATCAAAAACCGATAATATGAAAACGATAAAACCTTTAAAACTTCGAAGGAAGAATTGAAATATCGGATGCATCCTTATCCCACCACAGGACAGCCCATCTGACTGTCTTTTTGTAATTCAGTATCCATTTGCCTTTATAAGGAACAAGATGTTCATCCAGGAACCCGGAAAGCATTTCTTTTTCCTTCCTGGTCATATCGTTTATCATCCATGTGAACGAATCAAGAGCAGTTTTATGAGAATCATAAATCCTGTCACTTTTATTTGTTATAAATATTATATTCGCATAAATACCCATTTGATAAAGAAGATTATTTACGAAAATATAATCCACAGGGGGATAGAATTCCCTGCCGATAGCCTGGAATATTCTCCGGTCATGCGGCCCGTCGCCTGCGACAGTTGAAATAAATACGCGTTTCCGCGCGGCATTATTCAGCTTAACAATCGCTCCCCGGAGATCATCAACAGCAAGTGAGCGGGACGCTATCACAATATCATGTAAGCCTATATCTAATTTATTCCAGTTATCGTCCCAGCTTGCCCTGATAGTTTTAATGTTTTTCAACTTTTTTTTCTCAGCGTTCTCCTGTAATATCCGCAGCATATTGTCGGAAAAATCCACAGCAGTAACTTCCTTCAACCTGGATGCCAGCGGTATGGCTAGAGTTCCGCTACCGGAGCCCATATCCAGTGCTGTCCACGTACGGTTAGGTTTTATAATTTTAATAAACTTATCTGCGTATTCGCTTTTATTTGTATGCTCAGCAAAAGAAGGTGCTCTCTTATTCCAGTATTCGCTTGTATACTGTTTCCTTGGATTTTTTTTTCTTTGCTCCAGCCACACCTTGTTCCAGTCTATAGAAGTAATATTCATAAAATTTAAATTATACCTTTAAATATTTTCAAATCCTTAAGTTTTGTTTTGTCAATGTGAAAAATAATAATCTGTATTTACAGGGTCAAGGAATTTAATAATTTTACTTTATGGTTGACAAATTATTATTAATTATTTTTAATATCAGAAAATAATAACAATATATTACAATTTATTACAATATATGATTGCTGATTTTTCTAAGCATCTAAATCTTCAATAAACAGATCCAATTCAACCGGACACAGAATTTAAAGATTAAATAATTATGATTTTGCTGATTTTTTCTAAGAACGGATAAGAAGTATTATATAGTTTACTTACTGTTAAGTAAACAATATAATACTTCCAAATACAATCTTTTTACTCCAAGGAGGAAATATGGAAAGTCATAAAATGTGGATAGATGGTAAATGGGTTAATGCTGATTCAGGCAAGACTTTTCTGACATATAACCCGACCACTAAAGAAGTAGTAGCAGAAGTTCCGCTTGCAGACAAATCGGACGTGGATAAGGCCGTAGCTGCCGCACGCAAAGCATTTCCGGCCTGGGCAAAGAAAACACAGGCTGAACGTTCTGCAGTTGTTGCAAGAATAGCGTCGGCCGTTAGAAAGCACAGTGATGAACTGTCCCGCCTGGAGGTACTGGAACACGGGGCCACAATATTACATGCACCCAGCATGATTGAATTTGCTGCCGGCAACATTGAGCTTGCAGCCTCAGGAGCCAGGACGTTTATGGGCAAAGTCCTTCCGGCTATTCCCAGCATGGGTGATCCCCCTGGTTCTGATCCTAATACCATAGTCTATCTTAAGCGTGAACCGGTAGGAGTATGCGCCCTTATTACCCCATGGAACGTACCGTCTCTAATGATCGCTACCAAGATCGGGCCGTGCCTTGCTACAGGTAATACATGCGTTGTTAAACCGCCCAGCATTAATTCAGGGATCGCTATGAAATGGGCAGAGATCATATCCGGGCTGGATATTCCTCCGGGTATAGTTAATTTCGTTACAGGCCCGGGCGGGACTATAGGCAACGACCTGGCTTCTCACCCGGACATTGACCTTATCAGCTTTACAGGCAGTTCTGAAACAGGGAAAGCCATCATTGCTGCTTCCAGTCAGACAGTAAAAATCCTAATGATGGAACTGGGTGGCAAAAATCCGGCTATCGTCCTGGAAGACGCGGACATAGAAGCCGCTGCAATCGAGCTTTGTATGATAGCTTTCCAGAATGTCGGTCAGAACTGTGCCCAACCATCCAGGTTTTACATTCATGAAAAAATACATGATAAATTCATAGAACAATTTGTAACTGCTGCAAAAAAGATCAAAGTAGGCGATCCTTCAGACAAAAACACGGTAATGGGGCCTGTCGCGAGTAAAGAACAAAGGGATAGAATAGAATATTACATTAAAACCGGAATAGATGAAGGAGCCAAATTGATACTGGGCGGCAAAAGACCCACAGATCCCCCGCTAGACAAAGGCTTTTTCGTTATGCCGACTGTTTTTACAGATTGCACACCGAACATGACTATTTCATGTGAAGAAGTATTCGGCCCTGTAGTCGGATTTTTCAGGTTCTCTTCCGATGATGAAGTATTGCGGGCAGCTAATGACAGTGTCTTTGGTTTGTGCGCTTCAGTCTGGACAAGGGACTATGCGAGAGGACTCATGTTCGTGAATGAATTACATGCAGGTTCAGTCTGGATCAACCAGCATATGAACCTTGCACCGGAAACTCCATGGGGTGGATTTAAAGAAAGCGGCCTGGGTAAAGAAGGCGGGGTTATAGGTTCTGAAGGATACACACAACTGAAATACGTATGCATAAAGCACATATAATCTTTTTATAGTGCTCACTCAAATAAACGCGAACAGGAATACAGATCACTGGTATAACCGGAACGTATGGAGCTTTCTTAAGATACCATAATTTTAATACTGCAACAGTAAGAAAATCAAATAACATACAATGAGTATTGAAAGGAGAAGAAATGGAAGAACATAAAATGTGGATCAATGGCGAATGGGTAAAGGCTGAATCCGGTAAAACATTCGCTACAGTAAATCCGAGTACTGCGGAGGAAATAGGTACAGTTCCTCTGGGGGCAAAGGAAGATGTTGATAAAGCAGTTCAGGCTGCGCAGAAGGCTTTTCCTGTATGGTCTAAAATGCTGCAGGCTGAGCGTGCCAAGGCTGTTAACCGGATTGCTTCTTTGATCAGAGAACACGCTAAAGAGCTCGTTTCACTGGAAGTTAATGAACACGGAACTCCAATACAATTGGCAAAGGGCTTTGTCGCAGCCGGTGCAGATCTTGCTGAATATACGGCTTCAATCAGCAGGGCTTTGATGGGGCAAGTCCTTCCGCAATCAATGCCAAATACAGTTGCATATCTTCAACGTGTCCCATTAGGGGTCTGTGCTGTAATAACGCCATGGAATGTTCCTCTCATGATGATGATAGCTATGGTCACGCCTGCCCTTGTTGCCGGAAATACCTGTGTGCTAAAACCGGCCAGCATTAACTCTATATTAGGTGTAAAATTCGCTGAGATACTGGAAAAAGCTGATCTGCCCAGGGGAGTGATGAATCTCGTAACCGGGCCAGGCGGCAGTGTTGGTGAAGCTTTTGCATCGCATCCCGGAGTGGATATGGTGCGATTTACAGGCAGCAGTGATACAGGAAAAGATATAATGTCGGCCACAAGTAAAACAGTCAAGAAGTCCGTTATGGAACTGGGAGGAAATAATCCTGTCATTGTATGCGAAGATGCCGATGTAGAAAAGGCTGCCAGTTGGCAGGCCCAGAGGCACTTCGGTAACAGCGCACAAAATTGTTCAACACCCGGAAGATACTATGTCCATGAGAAAGTTTATGATAAGTTTATAGATATATTCTTGGGTGAAGTTAAAAAAATTGTTGTAGGGGATCCATGGGACGAAAAAACCACAATGGGGCCCATGGCAAACGTTCAGCAGCGGGATAAAGTTGAATATTATATTCGCTCTGCGGTAGAAGAGGGTGCAAAGATTGCAATAGGCGGAAACAGACCTGAAACACCTTCGTTGAGCAAAGGGTATTACCTGATGCCCACAGTTGTTGTGGATGTAACACATGACATGACTATCGCTAAAGAGGAAATATTCGGACCTGCTGCATGTATATTGAAGTATTCCTCTGAAAAAGAAGTTATCGCACTAGCGAATGATTCTTCCTATGGCCTTTGTGCCGGTGTCTGGACAAAGGATGCCGGAAAAACATTGAGGTTCGTCAATGAACTCAAGGTTGACAGTGTCTTTGTAAATATGCCGAGAATGATGGCACCTGAATTTACATGGGGAGGGAATGTTAAAGAAAGCGGGGTAGGTAAAGACGGATCATTGGCAGGTCTGGAAGAATTTACTGAACTTAAATTGGTTTGTACAGCACACGACTAAGTTAATTTTCTGATTTATTATATTGGTGTGCTAAAATAGAGAACAATCGGAGGTATCCCCTGTGAAAAATACATATAATATATTGATTAATGGCAGGCTTATCCAGGCATTGTCCGGTGAAACTACAGAAGTCATCAATCCTGCTAACGGCCGGGTAATAGATACTGTTCCGAAATGCGGCACTGAGGAACTCGAAATGGCAGTTGAAGCAGCCACTAATGCAGCACAAGGCTGGGCTTCCAAATCCGTAGCGGAACGTGCAAAGATATTCTTTAAGCTGGCTGAGCTTATCAGGGAAAATCATGATGAACTTACCGGAATAGAAACAATGCAGTACGGCGGCCCTGTGTTTAAAACCGGTAACTTTGATATTCCATTCAGCTCGGAAATGCTCGAATATATGGCCGGCATTGGAAGAGCTGTAGCAGGGATGACATTGCCTGTAAATCCGTCATGCATGTCCATGACAGTGCGTGAGCCGATGGGAGTTGTAGGCTTAATAACTCCCTGGAACTTTCCCCTTGTAACTGTTTTAGCAAAGGTCGCGCCTGCCCTGATCGTAGGAAATACTGCTGTAGTAAAACCTCCTTCATGTGCGCCCCTCACTGCGTTAAAATTAGGGGAATTATCAATTGAAGCAGGTATGCCTGCCGGAGTTTTAAACATCGTGACAGGCCCCGGCCCGGTAGTCGGTGAGGCACTGGTAAAACATCCTGTCGTTGCCAAAATAGGATTTACAGGAGATTCCGAAACAGGGAAACGAATCATGAGCCTTTGCAGTACCCATGTTAAACCTCTTGCCTGTGAACTCGGAGGCAAGAACGCCTTTATAGTGCTTAAAGACGCTGATATGGATGCTGCAATAGAAGGCGCGGTATGGGGTTCTTTTTTTAATTCCGGCCAGAACTGCGGTTCCCCAAGCAGATTCATAATCCATGAATCAATATACGACGAATTTGCGGAAAAATTCGTGCAGGCTGCCGGGAAATTACGCGTTGGCGATCCAATGAAAAAGGAAACCATGATGGGCCCCCTGGCTTATAAAGGGCACAGGGATGTTGTGGAATCTTTTATTGAGGATGGGAAGAAGTCAGGTGCAAAATTATTATTAGGCGGAAACCGGCCGGATACTCCGGAAACCAGGGACGGATGTTTCGTCAACCCGACTATATTCGCAGATTGCGATACTAAGATGAACTTTATGCAGGAAGAAATATTCGGCCCTGTCGTAGGTCTGATGCGCTTCAATACTCCTGAAGAAGCTGTGAAATTAGCCAACGATACCAGGTATGGACTTTGCGCGTCTATATGGACAAAGGATATCCGTACCGGACTTACAATGACAAACCAAATCAAGGTAGGTACAGTATGGCTTAATCAGCATCTATCGATAGTCTTTGAGATACCCTGGGGAGGCTGCAAGGAGTCTGGCTTTGGCAAGGAGAATTCGATAATGGCACTGGATGAATTTACAATGATAAAACACGTCTGGATTGACCTGGCAGGTACGCCATCCACGCCATGGCAGGGACAGCTATAACGTTAAAACATGATTTAAAAATCCTTATATAACCAGCGTTTTCTGAAATATCGAATCGAAACAAAAAGAGTATGAAACAAGATCGAAGAATTCATGGCCCACCAGACAGCAGCAGGCCCGAATTTAAAATGAGTTACAAGAAAATAGGCGAGGGGAAGTCTTAATATCCACTGGCTGGATATAACGATCTTCATAACAGTCCTTGTATCACCAGCGCCTATCAATGCACCGCTTATAATAACAGACCAGGCCATGAAGGGTTCGCTTAGCATGACTATATAAAGATAACGCATGGTCTCGTTAATGACAATACGATTGGAAGAAAGTACTCCCGATATCCAGTCTGCACTCAGTATTACGAGCACAGTCTGCAAAGTAATAATGACAACCCCAAGCAAAGCGGTCACTATACCGCTTCTGTAAGCGTCATTACTATTATTCTCCCCGAGATAATTTCCCACAATTACGGCATTCGCGTTATTAAGCGCATAAGCAAGAACATATATGGCAGCCTCTATTCTCAGGCCGTTAGTAAGAGCAGCTATCACTTCAACCGTATTTTCCGGCAACATGCTGATTATCAGAAAGAGTACAGTACCCCCGATCTGCCACGCGATCTGTTGAAGACCAGTAGGCCAGCCGATGTTGATCATCCTTTTAAGCAAAGCCGGATTGAACGTTTTGTCAATAACGCAAAGCTTTCTTATGCGCACACCATTGATAATACTCCCCGCAGCATAGCTTAATACAGTGGAAACAACTATACCGTAATAATTCAGAGGTGTAAGAAAAACGAGCGCGAAATTCAGGCCGATATTCAGGAGGCAAACTACACTCATGGTATAAAGAGACTGCCTGACCATCTTACAGCTTCTCAAAATGCCGTTTGAACTTATTAGAAAAAAATGGAAAATAATACCTGCCATATAGATCTTAAGCAGGGGAATGCTGAGTTCCCTGATGATTTCCGGTATATTTAAAAGCCTGATGCCCGGGCCAGCAAAAGCCAGTCCGAGAATGCCGAGTATGATCCCGGCTCCTATGGATAACAATAGAATCGTAAATACTGCCTGTGAGAGCTCATTTTCTTTCTTCGCTCCAAACAGCCGTGAAATTACGGAAACAGCTCCTACCGTGATCCCATTAATTATAACCATGAACATAAAATAAAACTGGGATACAAAACCTATAGAGGCCTGGACTTCTTTACCGAGCTTTCCCGCAATGAAAACATCAGTAATACCTATGAAAAAGTCCATAAGCATAATAAGGATCATAGGCCATGATATGGACCAACTGTTTCGTAAAATAAATAATATCTTGTTCTGAGTAGAATCTTTATCCATCGTCCCTGAATTATACTGAGTCCAATAATTTTAAATATCGAAAGTAAATCTATATTTAATACCGAAAAAGCAAGAATATTTTATCTAGGTAATAATTGTATTTATTCAAAAACCGACTGACTAATCCCCGGTGCAGGCGGGGATATGGAGTTTTTACCACACACTTTCTGAGCTGTTACTAATAATTAATTTACTTTATTCTTGAAATAATATTACTAAATATCGTAAATAATAACAAAATATTACAAATTATTGCTATAAATGTTGTATTAACAACATTCCAATAATAAATTTATAGTTAATATAGAGTATATCAATATAAAAATTTATTATACGGATAATAAAGCAGAAATATTCAGGGCTTTAATATCCTAAAGGTTTGATTCCCCACAGCTTGCTCCGGGGAGCTTTATTATCTTTAACAATTCAAATCCGTACAAGGCGCATTGTGCCGTCTTTTCAGGTAATAAGTCATTTCAATACGAGTCAATAATTTACAAGGAGGATGTATGAAAAGCTACAAAATGTGGATAGGCGGTAAATGGGCTGATGCAGAGTCTGGTCAGACATATACAGTCGTTAATCCGGCAACGGAAGAGGAAATTGCCCGTGTCCCTCTCGGAGGTAAAGCGGATGTTGAAAAAGCAGTGAAAGCAGCAAGAAAAGCTTTTCCTGCCTGGTCAGGCAAATCACAGGCAGAGCGCACGGCGGCAGTTAATAAAATAGGGGCAGCCATGAGAGAGCATGTTGAAGAACTGGCAATGATCGATTGTCTCGATCATGGCACTCCAATAAGCACAGCCCGGCGGATGGCTATGGGTGCGATAATGAATCTGGAATATAACGCTCAGACCGCAAGATCCTTAATGGGGGATGTTATCCCCATAAGTCCTAACGCGTTTTATAGTTTTCATCGCGAACCCGTGGGAGTTTGTGCGCTCATTATACCATGGAACGTTCCCTTGGTAATGATTGGCGCGAAGCTTGGGGCAGCACTTTCAGTAGGTAACACATGCATTGTAAAACCGCCGAGTATTGATTCTCTGGCAGCCCTTAAATTAGCAGAGATACTGGAAAACCTGGATCTGCCCGAAGGAGCAGTAAATATAATAACCGGCCCCGGCGGTATAGTAGGCGAAGCGCTTGCTACTCATCCCGGAGTGGATCTTATCTCGTTCACCGGGAGCAGTGAAACAGGAAAGGATATAATGGCCAAATCGAGCCAGACAGTAAAGCGCCTTACCCTTGAGCTTGGAGGCAAAAATCCGTTTATCGTTCTTGAGGATGCAGACCTGGAAGCAGCAGTCGAAAAAGCAATAATCAGTTCGTACAGTAATACAGGAATGATCTGTGCTTCACCCGGAAGATACTATATAAACGGGAAACATCACGATGAGTTTGTTGAAAGATTTATTGAGAGAGCAAAAAAGATCGCAGTCGGAAATCCTCTTGATGAGAACACATGGATGGGCCCTGTTGTCAGCGCCGAGCACAGGGATAAAGTAGAATATTATATAAAATCAGGTGTGGATGAAGGAGCAAAGCTCGTACTTGGAGGAAAGCGGCCTGTCGATCCTCCGCTCAATAAAGGTTATTTTGTAATGCCGACTGTATTTACTAATGTTACCCAGAATATGAAAATAGCCAGGGAAGAGATCTTCGGCCCTGTGGCATGCATTCTGAAGTATTCTTCGGAAGATGAAGTCATAGATCTTGCCAACGATACGGTTTTCGGTTTATGCGCTTCAGTCTGGACAAAGGACATGGCCAAAGCAATGAAGTATGCGGGTAAAATACGCGCGGGTACTGTATATATAAACGATCACCTTACAATCTCTGCAGAAATGCCCTGGGGAGGATTCAGGGAGAGCGGAATTGGAAAGGAAAACTCGGTCGTAGGTCTTGAAGAATTCACGCAGCT
>CAZVYR010000014.1:0-26658 GCA_964631555.1 uncultured Leptospirales bacterium | reverse complement strand
CCCCTGATGCATCCTGACCGCCGTGGAAATACAGGGTATTGGTCGAATTATCAGGAACAGCAATATGGCTGGCCCGACCTTTTGGGAATGTACCGGTTGTATTTGATCCGGAAATTGGAGTGACTGACCAGTTGCCGGTACCGGTATCATAATAATACATACCGTCACCTTTGTCATCATACAGATAGCCGTTTTCATCTATGCCTCCAAACAGGTATAGTTTTCCGTTCAGATTGGAGAGCGTAGCGTAGCTTCTGGCACCCGGAGTTGCGGTAAGAGACTGATATACACCTGTGCTAAGCTTATATGTCCAGAAATCGCTTTGAGTACCGGAGATATTCTCCCCACCATAGATATACAGCCAGTCGCCTTCAATGGCCACTGCGGCTCCTGCTCTCTGTACCGGCGCGTCGCCCGGCTTGATCCAGCCGTCATCGTCGGTAATTGTTACAACATGTGTGGAGGTTCCGAGCGTTGCATTAACAGGTGAACTTAAGTGCAGGATTACGGTTTCGCCTGTGCCTTCGTCGATTGTATCCTGAATCGGGGTTATGGTTACTATTTTGCTGGTTTCGTTTGGAGCAAAGGAAATATCTATTGGGGAGATCCAGCCAGTATAATTATAATCTGTTCCCTGTTCTGCGGAGCCTGTTCTCAGGTCAGTAAGTGTTACAGTGACGGTGGTAGCTGATGTCTGTGATAATACAATCTCTATATTATGCGCTGTTGCGCTTTCATTGGCAGTGCTGCTCGCAGAGGCAGCAAATGATACGCTGGGCAAAGTATCATCATCATAAATGAACATCTGGTGAGAGTTCATACCAAGTAATGCATTGGTAGGAGAGCTGAGTTCCAGGTTAATGGATTCACCTGCTCCTTCATAATTCGTATCCTGAACAGGTGTAATTCTTATAATTTGACTTGTCTCGCCGGGGCCAAAAGTAATAATATCCGGGGAATTCCAGCCAGTATAGTTATAGTCAGTTAAAGCGGTTGCTGAGCCTGTTCCAAGGTCAGTGACAGTGACTGTAACATCAGTGTCCGAGGGTTTTGAAAGTATAATTTCTATGTCATGCGCGATCGCATTTTCGTTTGATACACTGCTCATCGATGCAGCGAATAAAACAGTCGGCAGACCATCGTCATCGTAAATAATAACCTGGTGTGAGCTTAAGCCGATTTTGCAGTTGGTGGGGGAACTGATCTCCAGGATAATGGTCTCACCCGTTCCTTCATAGTCGGCATCCTGAACAGGGGTTATGGCGATCGATCTGAGAGTCTCGCCAGGCTCGAACGTAAGCACTTCGGGTGAAGACCATCCGGTTAAATTATAATCGGTTCCACTCGTTGCAGTACCGGTTTGGAGATCAGTGACGGTTACAGTTATTGTGTCTTCCGATGATTCGGAAAGCACAATATTTATTGCATGGGCTGTTTCATTTTCATTCGTTGTATAGCTCGTAGAAGCGGCAAATGAAACTGTTGGTAAGTTATCTGTAATCCCACCATTGTCGGTATACTTATTTTCTGTTACGATTAAGTCGTCAAAATTATCAGCACAGGAGATTATTGATAAAATCAGTAGAGGAATGATGATATGAATTTTGCTTCTATTAAAGAAACAAAAAAACATATTTAAAGATGATTTTATCAAATTTTATCTCCATCAAGTACACCAATAGAATATAATCAAGCAGTGACAAAAAAACAACAGAAAAAGTCATATTTTAGCAAATTTATTGAAAAAAATATAGATAATTTATTTTTATTATTTATTATTTAGACAGGCTGATTAATATAGCCGGTTCATTTGAATATTAGAGAAAGATAATACAATATATGAAGAGCTCTGCATTATATAAGGATCTGAACGAAGGCATTTTAGAGGAAAGATACAGGGCTTTTCAGATCAATCTTGGAAAGAATCTCGAGTATATTAAGAAATTCGGGGGGCTCCGCGGCATAATAAGCCGTTTTGAGAATAAAGATGTTATAATAACAGGAGCCGGCCCCTCGATGGAATATGAGTTGGATCTTATCGGTAAATACCAGTTCCGTGAAAATATTATAATAATTTCAACTGATATGGCACTTTTGCCTGTTATAAAAAACGGCATAATGCCTCATTTTGCTATTTCATGCGAAACTACGCCTGTTGATTATTTCAGCGGTATAGATACTGAAAGAATTCATCTTCTCGCATTTAGCTGTATGTCAAACTCTAATCTCAGAAAGTGGAAAGGCCCTGTTAGTTTTTACAACTGGATGATTCATAATGATAAGTATGATATTCTTTGGGAGAAAGCAGGTAAGGAGCTTGGATTTGTAGCTACAGGAAGCATTGTAACATCCCAGGCTGTTTCCCTGGTGCTGGGCTGTGGGATCAGGTCTTTGCTTCTGATAGGGAATGACATGGGTTTTAATTCGGAATATTATACAAGGGGAACGCATGCGTATAATAAAAGCATGGTCTATGCAGGAAGATTCAGATCGCTCGAGACAATTGAATCCGATGCTTCAAGAAGGCGAAGAGAATACGAAATTAAAAGAGGGGATAAGCATTATTTCACTAATAACCAGTTTCTCGCGGCAAAGATGTGGCTTGAAGATTTATTTAAACAGTCCAGTGTTCCGATATATGAATCTAATGAACTGGGTTGCTCCCCGCAATTTGTACGAAAGATTTCTGTCAGGGAGTATGTGGAACGTTTTGAAAAGAGACCCATAAAAAGAAGGAGAAACCGATGATAACACTGCATAAACTTAATGACGATGAGTTTGTACTTAATGCCGTTCATATTGAGTTAATAGAGAAAAAACCGGATACAACTATTACGCTTATAAATGAAAGAAAGTATATTGTAAAGGAATCTGTTGAAGAAGTTGTGGGTAAGGCGATTGAATATTTTAAAAAATTATATTCTCCTGGCAGGTTCTGCGAATGAGCCGGGAAATACCTCTTTTGCCGGTTTTTGCAGTGAATAGGAGACAGGAACTAATATTTTAGAAATTATTAGCTTCAATTCTTTATAATATCTTACCGATAATAGAGTTAGTATTTTCTTTCAGATATAATGATTATCTTGGATATATTATAAAATGTTTGAAATTCCTTGATATAAGATTAATATTACTGGGTAAACACCTAGTTAAGCATTTTTTCTCACGGGCATGCTTTGGAAGCGGGCAACATATCTGCCGGGGGCCGGAAAATAGAATTGTTATTTTGAAATGATATATTTTAGTAATATCTTTTTTTAAGTCAAAGATTATCTTGGGGAGAAAATTTCTGTTAATTTAATAAATAGAGTTCGGGAGTATTACTTATGGATATAGCAACCATAGGGGGGCTGATAGGCGGATTTGTATTTATTGGTCTTGGTATTGTATTTGCCAAAGGAAGTATCGGGCTTTTTGCTGACGCAGCGTCAGTAATGATAACTGTTCTTGGTTCCTTTTCAGCGCTTGTTGTTTCAAATCCGCTGAAAAGGATCATTAATCTTTGGGATGTGGCCAAGAATGCTTTTTTCACTGCTAATTTCAATCCTGATGAAATGATCATAACTTTGGTATCCTTTTCCGAAAAGGCGCGAAGGGAAGGGCTGCTGGCTCTTGAGGATGACTTGGACGAACTGGAGGATATTTTCCTGAGAAAGGGTATTCAGCTTGTTGTTGACGGTACTGATCCTGAACTGGTAAGAAGAATAATGGAAACCGAACTCGAACACCTGATATCAAGACATGAAGCAGGTAAAAAGATATTTGAGGACTGGGCGCTTCTTGCTCCTGCGTTCGGAATGATCGGCACTCTTATGGGATTGATATTGATGCTCGTTAATATTGAGGATAAATCAGCTATCGGTCCGGGGATGTCTGCTGCTTTGATCACGACTTTTTACGGAGCTATTATGGCCAACCTTATTTTTCAGCCAATAGCCAGTAAGCTTGAAACAAGAAGCAATGAAGAACTTTTGCTAAAATTGATTATGATCGAAGGCACTCTTTCGATTCAATCCGGGGATAATCCGAGGATTGTAAAGGATAAACTGATTTCTTTTCTTGAACCAGGTAAACGAGAGGAAATTTCGACTGAGGTTGACTAATGGAAAAAAGGAAAAAGAAACCGTCAAAGGGATCGCCTGCATGGATGCTGACTTATGGCGATATGACGACTCTTTTGCTTACGTTTTTTATCCTGATGTTCAATATGAATGATATAAGCGGCAAGGATTTTTTCCTGGTATTATCATCTTTCAGAGGCGCACTTGGAATGTTTGAAGGAGGCTCCTCCCTGAGCAAAGGCAGGCTTGAGGAACTTGGCATGAACATGATGAATCTTCCTGCCCAGGAAAAAGGCAGGTCTCTTGCAAAGAAGCTTAAAAGAGCTGTTGAAGCGTTCAAGGCAGAGATACAGGCAAAGAAAGTCAGGGTAAGGGAGGATGAAAGAGGACTTGTCATTTCTCTTTCAGGAGACGCGTATTTTCCGCCAGGGAGTGCCAGGCTGCGGCCGGAGACCATGGAAGTATTAAAAAAAGTTGCAGGTATAATTAAAAATTTACACAATTTTGTAAGAGTAGAAGGCCACACGGACAGCAGCCCTATCCCTATCGAAGGAGTCAGGGAGGGGTATGAGACAAACTGGGAACTATCTTCAGCCAGAGCAGTGAACGTAGTGCGCTATCTTTCGGAAGAGGAAGGTGTTAATCCGAAAGAGTTGTCCTCAGTGGCGTTCAGCCAGTACAGGCCTATTGACGACAATAATATTCCTGAAGGAAGGGCCTATAACAGACGCGTTGACATTGTAATATTAAAAGAACAATTTATAGATGATGATAAATTGAAAGGAATAAGGAATACGCTGCCTGATGAAGAATGGAGATGAAATTGTATAAGACATAATACTTTAAAAATTAATTTAAACAAAAAAAAATAATTGACATATTTTTAAATATGTATTATCGGGGAGATGAATATATAAATTAATCTGTTTATTATCAGAGCTTAAGTATATTTTTTATCTTATTTTATCCCCAAAAAGTTGTTAAAAATTAATTTTAATGTTATTTTTGGGTAAGTTACTATGGGCGATGACGAAAAAAATGTAGTTGATATTGATGAGGAAGAGGGTGAGGCAGTAGAAGAGACTGCTGTAAGCACTTCTCCATCAAAGATAATAAAAATATTGTTTTACCTGGTGGGGGCTATTGTACTTTTGCTCCTTATCGTAGGTATATCTTATATTGTTACTAAAAGTGTGCAGGAACAGAAATATGTAAGGGAGCAGGCAATTATTGTGGCACCTCCGCCTCCCCCGTTGTCATATTTTGATCTGCCTTCATTTTCAGTTACGACAAGGGATGATGAACCTCATTTTGCCAAGGTAACAATGGCTCTTGGCTATGAAGAAAATATTGAATTAAATGCTGAACTCGTAAGGAGAACCCCACAGTTCCAACATATAATCAATGTATTGTTAAGTGGTAAAAGATTTGAGGATCTTGATACTGTAGAAGATAAAATAAATCTCGCTGAAGAAATTAAGGCCCATATCAATATGATTTTACGGGCTGGGAAAATAAAAGAGGTTTATTTCAGAGAAATTGTAATTAACTAGATATATGTTTTACATATTTGACAGTATATCTTGTTTAAAGTATAATTAATCTGTAAGAAGACGCATGCATTGATTTTTCCGGAAATTTAGGAGATGATCTTATAAGAACATGCCGATAGAATAATATAACCATTTATTATTTATAGAGGGGAAAAATGGGTGACGGATCACTATCACAAGATGAAATAGATGCCCTGTTACAGGGTGCGGACGATATGTTGTCCACTTCATCCGCGGCTCCTATTAAGGAAGCATCACCGAAGTCAGGATCATTATCTCCGGTTGAAAAGGATTCACTTACTAACAATCTTAATTCCATTATGCAGACAACTGCTCCTTCGCTATCCGGATACCTGGGTAAAGACATTTCGATCACAAATGCCATTGTTGAAGTAAAATCGTCGGATAATATCAGAAAGGATTTTAATAAACAATTTGTCCAGCTTCCTATTGATTATTCAGGCGGATTTAACGGGAGTAATTTAATTATACTGAATTATGCGGACGCTGGAGTTATATCTTCACTGATGATGGGAGATGATACTGGAGCTGAGCCTGCGGAACTTACGGAAGCGCATCAAAGTACTTTACAGGAATTTGTTAACCAGATGCTTTCATCTCTGGCAACGGGATTCAGTAACAAATTCGGCAGATCAATTAACACTTCTCCGCCTAACCTTTCAATCGTGAACAATTCTTCCGAGCTTCAGTTGCCGTCGGGCCAGGAGCTTATAAAAATTACTTATAATATAAATATTGACAATCTGGTCAATTCCAAGCTTTATCATATAATGGAACTTCCACTCGGTGCGGATCTTGCCCGGGGAGGTGGTTTTCCCGGTGGCGGCGGTGGACTCCAGCAGTCTACAGGCTTTGATTCAGTTGAGGCGAGTGGGCCGCAGGTTGGGATAAATCCGGTAAAGTTCCCGCCTCTGGGTGAGAGCGTCCCATATGGAGCCGGCAGCAATATCTCGCTCCTGATGGATGTCCCAATGACACTTACTGTGGAATTGGGGAGAACAAGGCAGTTGGTTCGGGATATTCTGGGGCTTGGGGAAGGCTCTATTATTGAGCTTGACAAGTTAGCAGGTGAACCTGTCGATCTGCTCGTAAATGGTAAACTGATAGCTAAAGGCGAAGTTGTTGTTATTGATGAAAATTTTGGTGTTCGCGTAACAGACATTGTCAGCCCGGCTGAAAGACTGAATAAGGTTCAGTAGGTTAAATAATATAGAATAAATTAGCACAATTTCACGAGTTGTAATACTCTATAAAGCGACATAATCATATAAAGGTAAAATTGATGATTTTTTATACTGGTACTAAAAAATTTATTTTCAGGATTTCAGTAATCATTTTTTTTGCCCTCATATTTGCATTATGTCCCATAGCAGGCCTTCAAACATCAGCTAAGAGTATAAAGGATAGTGAAAGCAAAAAAAATGGAATCGTAAATGAAACTGAGAATAAAGAAAAGGCTCCAGCGCGCGAAGGTGATACGCTTTATAATTATGAAAAACCCACCGTAGAAGAGGAATCTTACACATGGCTGGTAGTAAAAACCCTGATCGTGCTTGGAGCTCTTGTGGGCGGCTTTTATTATTTTTTCAGATTCGTTACGAAAAAGGCAGGGATACAGACGTTAGGCAGGGATGTAATTAAAGTATTGTCTGTTATACCTGTCGGGCAGAATAAGTTTTTGCAGGTGATCGACCTGGCAGGAAGGATAATGGTTATAGGAGTTTCCGATGCAAGTATAAATCTCATTACCGAAATACTGGACAAGGACGAGATAGACAGAATCCGGTTATTAAGTTCAAAGTCATCTCCTGTTCAGCCTGGCGGATTCCAGGATTATATTCCGAAATATATATCAAAATTATTCGGAAAAGACAATCGTGATAATAGTTCCGGTATGAAATATTTCATGCCCCAGGATGCAGAGATAGATAGATTAAAATATCTGAAAAAACAGAAAGACAGGTTAAAGAAAATAAACGGCAATGATAATGAGATATAAAAATACAGTTATTATTTTTATTTTTTTAACTTTATTTTATACGTTTATTCCTATGAAACCGGTATTCTCGCAGGATACTGGAGGTGTAAGAATGCCTATTCCTAAAATCGCATTTGATATTGAAGAGGCTTCTTCTCCAAAGGATGTCGCGTTAAGTCTCCAGATATTATTTTTACTGACTATACTTACTCTTGCACCTTCGATCATGATCATGATGACATCTTTTACCAGGATAGTGATTGTTCTTGATTTCATTAAAAGGGCACTTACTCTGCAACAGATGCCGCCAAATCAGGTAATAGTGGGTCTTTCGATTTTTCTTACGGTTTTTGTTATGGCACCGACATTTAACGAGATAAATGACAAGGCTCTTCAGCCGTATCTTAAAGGTAAAATAACCACTGAACAATTCATGGATGACGGAATTAAGCCGTTACGTAAATTCATGTTTAAGCAAACAAGAAAGAAGGATATTGCTTTGTTTTTGGATCTTGCCAAGATAGAGAAACCAAAGAATGAGCAGGATGTGCCGACTTATTGCCTGATCCCGGCTTTTATGATCAGCGAACTTAAACGGGCTTTTGAAATGGGTATTTACTTATTTTTACCGTTCATGGTAATTGATATGATCATTGCCAGCGCGCTGATGGCAATGGGGATGATCATGCTTCCTCCTGTAATGATTTCCCTGCCGTTTAAATTGATATTATTCGTACTTGTAGACGGGTGGAATTTGTTAATCTACGAGGTAGTCAGGTCGTTCGGATGAAATGGAAATGAGTGAAAGCAGGAGGATATATGACCGATGTTGAGGTAATCGGTATTTTAAGAGAGGCATTGATGACAGTGCTGGTAGTATCTGCCCCGATATTGGGTAGCGGCATGATTGTAGGACTAATAATAGCCATCTTTCAGACAACAACTTCCATACAGGAGCAGACATTGACCTTTGTTCCAAAGATGATTGCTATATTTGCTACTATTGTTTTGCTGGCTTCCTGGATTATCAGGACATTGGTAATATATACAAAAAATGTTTTTATGATGATCGAAAAAATCGGGTTAGGCTGATTTAATGAAATATTTTATATACCATTTTCAGATATTTCTCCTGATAATGATGAGAATGAATTCCATGATTGTGATAGCCCCTTTTTTTTCAAGTGGGGTTATTCCTTTTAGAATAAAAGCATTAATTTCTTTTTTAATCACACTTGTCATTTTTCCTGTTGTTGCAGGACAAGGTTATGTTATACCCGGCGATATGGGGAGTTATTACATACTTATATTAAAAGAGATATTAATAGGTCTTTATATTGGTTTCCTGATTTCAATAATCTTTACTGCATTTCAATTAGCCGGTGAGTTTTATTCGGTTCAAATAGGATTTGGAATAAGTGAAGTTTTGGATCCTCTTGCACAGGTGTCCATACCTTTGATCGGGCAGCTTAAAAATCTTATTGGCCTGTTGGTGTTTCTGGTTATCAATGGCCACCATTTTTTGATTAAGGCTATATACCGATCTTACGAGCTCGCACCGATCATTGTTGCTGATCAGAAAGCATCTTTTGGGCTTGTAAAGTTTCTAGTCCATACGATGAGCGGTATGTTCGTTATTGCGTTGAAGATAGCATTGCCCGTTGTAGGAACAATTTTCTTAGTATCCGTTACTTTGGGAATACTGGCCAAGGCAGCTCCGCAGATGAATATTTTAATGCTTGGATTCCCATTAAAGATTGCTATTGCCTTCGGGGTTCTAATTCTTACAACTCCTCTAGTGATTCGTATCATGTATGTTTCACTGGAAAGATCGTTTAAGTTTATTACAAAAGTATTATTATTTTGGCCGACTTGAAATTAAAAAAATTGGCTTCTATATAAAATTATGGATTTTACTCAGATAAAGACAGATAAAAATTTATTGGAAGATCTTATAGCGGATTTAAATTTTTTCAATTTTGATCTTCAGTTATTTGCTGCGGAAGATGAGGGCAGGACTGAAGAACCTACTGAGAAAAAATTAAGAGAAGCAAGAGAAAAAGGACAGGTAGCGAAAACCCTTGAATTGCCGCAGTCTATTGTAGTTATTTCCGGTTTCCTGGTAATCTTTTTACTTGGGTCGTGGATATATCATAATATTGTTCAAATGACAACCTATTATCTTGGGTCTTTTTCAAAAGCAGTTCTTACTGAAAGGAGCCTAATAAAAGAATTCAGTATCATGATGATGTTCTTTGCAAAATCATTACTACCAGTTTTCGCTGCTGCCTTAGTTGCAGCCGTTCTTGGTAATGTTGTTCAGGTCGGATTCCAGGTATCCACACACCCGTTAAAACTTGACTGGACTAAGCTGAAATTCGATCCGGCTACTATTTTAAAAAAGACTTTTTTTTCCAAGCAAATCGCAATGAATCTTTTTAAAACATTATTTAAGGTCATTGCGATAGGTGCAATTTCATATTTACTTATTAAATCGGATTATGACAGCATTCTGAAAACGCCTGATCTTTCAATCGGACTTGCGTTCAGATCAATATGCATAACGGCTTTAAAAATAATATTATGGACATCTGTTGTTTTGCTGATTCTTTCCATTCCGGATTATTTTTTTCAAAAACGGGAATTTATTGAATCACTTAAGATGACAAAAGAAGAAATAAAGGAAGAGCTGAAGGAAACTGTGGGTGATCCTTATATAAGGGCGAGGCTTAAGGAAATGCAGAGAGAGATAGCAATGAGGAACATGATCAAGGAAGTACCTAAAGCTGATGTTGTTATTACAAATCCTACTCATTTTGCTGTAGCACTTATGTATGACAATTACATTATGGAGGCCCCTAAGATAATTGCAAAAGGAGCCGATAGTATGGCATTGAAAATAAGACTCATAGCTAAAGAAAATGATATTTTTATTATAGAAAACCGTCCGTTGGCACAGGAGTTATATTTTACATTGGACGTGGGCGATATAATACCTGAAAAATTATTTTATGCAGTATCTCTTGTATATGCTGAGGTATACAAGAACAGGGATATTAGAAAGGTGATTTGAAACACTATTAGTATTAATAAGTTTTAACTAATCAGGAGTTGAAAATATGGCGAACGAGGGGAAGGGAGGATTCTCTTCTATGCTTACAGATAATATCAGGTGGATGCAAAAAACTGATATTTTATTCGGTATCGGCATTATTACTGTCGTCGCGATGTTAATAATTCCCTTGCCTACTGTACTCCTTGATATGTTTCTAACGATCAGCATAATGTCAGGATTACTCATTTTGATGATCGTTATGTTTGTCAGAAGACCGTTTGACTTTTCCGTCTTCCCCACTCTTTTGCTGGTGACGACGGTCTTCAGGCTGGCGTTGAATATTTCTTCAACTCGTTTGATATTGCTGGAAGGAGCTGGTTTCAACGGAAAAATAATAAGGGCCTTTGGAGACTTTGTCGTACGTGGTAATTATGTAGTTGGATTTATAATATTCACTATACTAGTGGCAGTCCAGTTTATAGTAATTACAAAGGGCGCGACCCGAACAGCTGAGGTAGCAGCAAGATTTACACTGGACGCAATGCCCGGCAAGCAAATGAGCATTGACTCTGATCTTTCCAACGGATTGATAACCGAAGATGAGGCTAGGGTAAGAAGGAGTGAGATAAGGAAAGAGGCTGATTTTTACGGAGCTATGGATGGTGCTTCGAAATTTGTGCAGGGTGACGTCAAGGTAGGCATTATTATCACAATAATTAACGTCATCGGCGGATTTATCGTGGGTATGGTTATGAGGGGTGAAGGTTTTGATGTTGCGCTGCATACATACACCCTGCTTAGTATCGGAGATGGTCTGGTGAGCCAAATCCCTTCTCTTTTGATTACAACTGCAACTGGTATAATAGTTACGCGGGCTGTCTCTGAGGAAGATCTAGGTGAAGATGTAGTCAGGCAAATGGGAGCTCATCCAAAAGCTTTATTAATTACAGCAGGGGCGATTGGATTTTCTTCAATAATCCCGGGTTTCCCTGCTTTAACAACAATCTTTATTGCGATGGTCCTCGGAGCTCTTGGTTATCTTTTACTTAAAGCTAAGGAAGAAGAATCTGAAAAGGTAGTCAAAGAAGAAAAAGAAGCCAAGTTAAAAGAACATAAACCTGAATCAGTATTGCCGTTAATCCAGGTGGATCCACTGGAAGTTGAAATAGGGTATAGTCTTATACCCCTTGTAGATCCGGAGCAGGGCGGAACTTTACTGGACAGAATAACTAATATAAGGCGCAGGTCAGCTTTGGAAATGGGATTGATCGTTCCACCTATTAGAATAAGGGATAATATGGAACTTGATGCATCCGTATACTCCCTTCTGATTAAAGGTGTAGAAGTTGGGAGCGGTGAACTACAGGTCGGCAAGCTTATGGCTATGGATCCCGGCAATGTTAGTGAAAAAATAGAAGGTGATGAGTTTATTGAACCGGTATTCGGATTAACTGCAATCTGGATAAATCCTGAGTCCAGAGATGATGCTGAAAGAAAGGGGTATACTGTTGTTGATTGTCCTACTATAATTGCCACACATCTTACTGAGGTCATCAAACGTCATGCGGATGAAATTCTCGGCAGGCAGGAAGTAAAACAACTTATAGATAATATTAAACAGGAATATCCGATGGTTGTAGAGGAATTGTTAACAGAGAAAAAACTGAGCCTTGGTGAAATTCAGAATGTTCTTCAGAATCTGCTCAGGGAGAGGGTCTCAATAAGGAATCTAGTCACTATATTTGAAACTATTGCGAGCTATGCTGATCGTACCAATAGAAATATTGGTCTTTTAACCGAATATGTACGTGCTGCATTATCCCGGCAAATATGCAAGGGATATATTGACAAAGATAATTCATTGTCAATAATTACAATCGACCCGGAAATTGAGGATTTGATTGCAGGTTCCATACATGAAGATCCTATTGAAGGAAATATCGTAAGTATTGATCCGGACTCTCATAGGCAAATTGTGGAGTCATTAATTGATGCTTCAAATAAAATAAAAGAGCAAGGGCATTTACCGATCTTTCTGGTTTCGCCCAGAATCAGGAGTGTTACTTTTTCTTTAATTGAACGGGAAATACCTGATTCAATTGTATTATCATATAATGAGATAACGCCTGATGTTAAAGTTAATGTAATTGGTTCTGCGTTGTTGTCATCAGCAGCATGATTCAGTCTCTAACTTTTTTATTTTTTCTTAGGAGATGAGAATATGGATTATTACTATATGTTGAAATAATATCAATATGTCACATTCTTTTATAATAAGATCTTAGGAGAATAATTAAATGAAATATGTAAAAATAAAATCCGCTACATATAACGATGCCATGATGAAGTTACGTATGGAATATGGTGAGGATGCTATTCCTGTAAGCCATAGATACGCAAAGGAAGGTGGGATATTAAAGTCTAAATTGTTTGGAAAAAATTATGTAGAATTAACTGCTGCAATTCCGGAGAAGAATAACCGTTTGAAAGCAAAACCCGCAAGCCGGGGCCTCGTTGATTATACCATTGGAGATCAGGATATATTAAAAGATAGTCTTAGAGCAATGAGCAAACCGCAAACGGCATTTAAGACTTTGGGGAATACTGAGAAAAAAACAATGTCAACCTTGAATTTAAATACCTCCACAATAAAAAAGCCTGATAGTGAAAATGCCAAAGATAGACAGGTTGTAAGTGATTTAAGTTCAGGCCCGGCGCAGGCTAAAGAATCTAATATGGATTTTATCAAATTTGAAAAGGAGTTTGATGAGATAAAGACAACTTTAAAATTATTGATGAGTGATGGGAATTTTAAAAGAAATAAATTTTCGAAGTTATCGGATGAAGATGAATTAGTTAAACCGTATATTAAAATATTACAGGATAATGAGTTTGACTTTGAAGAGCAAACATTTATAATAGAAGAAATAAAAAAGAAAATCAGTCCTGAAGATATGAAAGATAAATTTAAGATTGAGAAGAGTCTTAAGGATTTGTTAAAGAGTAGGATTATTACATCCGGACCTATAAAAAAAGGTATAAAAAAAAAGGTTATCATGTTTATAGGTCCGACAGGAGTTGGTAAAACTACTACCATGGCCAAACTTGGGGCTATTTATGCATTACGCGAGGATTATAAAGTCGCATTTGTAACAATCGATACTTATAGAATTGCAGCGACAGAGCAATTAAAAAAGTATGCAGGGATAATGAAAATCCCAATTCACGTGATAAATGATCCGAAATCATTCAAGGAAATAATTGATAATGAGAAGTCGGAAATAATATTAATAGATACATCAGGCAGAAGTCACAAGAATGAACTAAAGATCTCGGAAATAAAAAGTTATGCTGATTTGGTCGAATATGATTTTGAGAAAATATTATGTGTAAGTGCTAATACAAAGAAAAGTGATTTAAAGGAAATATTCAAAGCATTTGGAAGGATTGATTTTAATAGTGTGATCATTACTAAAGTAGATGAATCATCATATATTGGCAGCTTAATAGATATAGCGGCTAAATTTAAAAAACCAATATCATATTTTACAAACGGGCAGGAAGTGCCTAATGATATAAATGTTGCTGATCCTAACAAAATAGTAGATATGATTATTATTCCTGATACAATATATACAGGAGGTTAAAAGTGGTGGACCAGGCTTCAAATTTAAGGAAATTAGTATTGGCAAATAAGGAAGCTAAGACAAGAACGATAGCAATTACCAGTGGAAAAGGTGGGGTCGGCAAATCTACTTTTGCTGTGAGTTTGTCAATTGCATTAGCCCAGAACGGTGCTTCTGTTACGCTGCTTGATGCTGATTTGGGACTAGCTAATATAAATGTAATCCTCGGGATAATACCAAAATTTAATTTATACCATGTAATTAAGGGGAAAAAGAAGTTAAAAGATATTGTTATTGATATCCCTGAGGGTATAAAAATTATCGCTGGTGCATCAGGATTTCATCAATTAGCTAATCTTGATTCAAAGCAGATAGGTGATTTTATACAATCAGTTTCTGAACTGGATGAAGATAATTTTATGATAGTAGATACCGGAGCAGGTGTCTCGCAGAATGTTTTAAGATTTGTTATTGCAGCAGATGATATTTTAGTTGTTACTACTCCTGAACCTACTGCTATTACAGATGCTTATGGTATAATAAAATCGATTGCATCCCAGGCTCCGGAGAAATCCGTCAAATTGATAGTAAATAGAGTTAATTCAGTATCTGAAGGGAAGAGGGTTGCGCAGCGTGTCATTACCATAGCAGGGCAGTTTTTAAATATTAAAGTCGAAAATTTAGGTTTTGTTTTTGATGATATATATGTTCCAAAATCTGTAAGAAATCAAAAACCTTTCATAATAAGTTATCCTAAGTCAAAGGCCGCTGCATGTGTAGCAATGATCGCTGATAGAATTTCTAAAAGAGAGATTAATGCGAAAAAAGGTTCCGGTATGGCATCATTCTTTAAGAGTTTATTTTTATCCGGGGATGCAGGTGATGAATCAGGAAAAATAACTTGATTTGTTTTTTTAATTATTACTTAATTTAAGTATTATTGTATTATTACCAGATTGAAATTTAAAAATTGTTAGGTGTCCTTATTGACGATGTTGAATTAATAATTTATATAGCTTGTTATGATTGATATTAAAAAAATAGAAATAGAGTTTATAAGCGGTGCAGCTTTCGGAGTTGCCGCATTGCTTTTATCTTTATTGGTTGGTATTTTTTCCGGGAACTCGGTTGGCCTTGTTTTACTGAGGGCTTTTTTCATGACAATCGGTTTTTCTTTACTAGGTTTTATTTGTATTCTTGTTTTGAAAAAATTTGTTCCTGAGTTTTATCAACTATTTCATGTAATTAATAAAAATGATAGTGTTGATTTTAAAACAGAAAACGTAGGAATCATTGAAGGGAATGATATGGTGAAAAAACAGGAAGCAACTGTTGCTCCCGGACAGGATATCCCAATCAATGAGCATCAGAAAGATGAAGTCCTGGAAAATGAGTTTAGTGAAATAGAGAAAAAACGGGAGGAAAATTTTTATTCAGACAATGGGGAGGAGCCTGTACTCAGTTCACATAATATTTTAGATGAAAAAAAAATCAAATATGAACCAAAGATTGCTGCTCAGGCTATAAGAACCATGATGAAAAGAGATGAATAAAAACAGGGATTCTATGGAAATTAAAAATATAAATGATTATAATAATATCGATGAAGAGGAACTCTGGAAGAGTTATGTAAAAACAAATGAACAGAAAATACGTGATTATTTTGTTATTAAATATGCCCCACTTGTCAAATATGTAGCTGGAAAAGTATCAATGAGTATGCCTCAAAATGTCGAATTTGAGGATTTGATTGCTTATGGTGTATTCGGATTGATAGACGCGATTAACAAATTCGATCCTTCCAGAGGTATAAAATTTAAAACTTATGCAATGACAAGAATTCGTGGAGCGATATTTGATGAACTAAGATCAATTGACTGGGTTCCAAGATCTATCAGACAAAAAGCCAAACAAATTGAACTTGTTATCTCTGAGCTTGAAAATAAATTGGGGAGAACTGTTGACGACGAGGAAATAGCAAAGGAACTGGGTATCTCAAATGAAGAATTTCAGGTTTTGCTAAATAAATTAAGTGGTGCATCGATATTATCTTTAAATGATATATGGTATCTGGGTGATGATAGCGATGAAATGTCTATAATTGAGACTTTAGAGGCACCTGAAAATATGAATCCTGATATTTTAATTGAAAAGGAAGAAATAAGAGATCATATTGTGGATGCGATTAAAAAACTCCCTGATAAGGAAAGAAAAGTCATTGTCTTGTATTATTATGAAGATCTGACATTAAAGGAAATTGGAGCTGTGCTGGATGTAACCGAGAGCAGGGTATCACAACTTCATACAAAAGCGATTATGAGACTTAGAGGTAGGCTTGGCAGGATTAAGTCCAATATAATTGGTTAGGAATTATGAATAAGCTCAAGGATTTATTGATGAGTATTGAAGGGAGTGAAGGAGATGTGTCTCCGGATAATGAACTTGATGTGTTTGCAGATTCTGTTAAACAAGCACTTGAGTTGGCGTCTGGCGAATTTAAAACTGACATATCCAGGCTTGATTACGAGATAATCGAGAAGGGAACCTCAGGGCTTTTTGGCATTGGTCGAAAACCCTATCATCTGATAGTTAAACAGGCAGAGATCGTTGATCAGTATAAAGACATTCTTGAAATTGAAAGGAAATTATCAAAAGTTTCCATAAGAGATGATGTTGGTATTAAAAAATCGGAAGAAAACGCTGATGGACAAATTATCATCAGAGTGACAAAAACAGGTGTTTGGCTGACTGTAACTCCTCCAAGCGGAAATGGTAGAAAAGTAGAAAGTAATATGGTAAGGGAAAAACTTAATACAATGAGAATTTCCAATACCGACAGTAAAAAGATTGAAAAAGCGATATCAAGTAAATCTGGCAAACCGGTTAAAATAGGTGAATGGATACCGAATCCTGAATTTGATAGCAGGATGTCAGTAGAAGTTACTGAAGATGAGATGCAGGCTATTGTAAAAATAACCCGCCCACGTTATTCCGGGAAACATATGGAATTAGATGATATTTTGTCTGCTCTTAAAAATGCCGGTGTTGTCGCTGGTATAAATGAGGAGTGGATAAAAGAATATCTGGATAAAATGGATTATTCCTATTCACTTATTGCTGCTGAAGGTGTGAAACCAAAGCATGGCAAAGATGCTTATATTGATTATAAAGTCAGAATTGATAAATCACGAACGGTTTTTGAAGAGGATGAGAAAGGGCAAGTAGATTTTAAGGATCTGGATTTATTGGAGAATGTAGTTGTCGGCCAGATTCTCGCTGTTAAAGTAGCAGCAGAGGAAGGTGTACCAGGAAGGACTATTACTAACAGAATTTTACCGGCTAAATCGGGCAAGGATACAGTATTGAAATATGGTAAAGGTACAATATTGTCCGAGGATGGTCTTGAACTCACAGCCGAGATTAATGGCCAGGTAGTATATCAGCATTCCAGGATTAGTGTGGAACCTGTTCATTTAGTAAAAGGTGATGTGTCTTTGGAAACCGGGAATATTGTATTTCTTGGTTCGGTAATTGTAACAGGGAATGTACAGGATAATTTTGTTGTAAAAGCAGCAGGTAATATTGAAATCAGAGGGTCAGTTCAGAAGGCATTTCTTGAAGCTGAGGGTAATATCGTCGTAAGGCAGGGAATAGTTGGAAGAGAGGGAGCTAAGATTGAATCTACAGGTGGTTCTGTTTTTGCAAAATTTATACAATCTGCGAATATTGTGGTTGAAAAGGATGTAATCGTTCCTGAAGGCATTCTTCATTCGTTTGTAGATGCAGGTGGAAGGATTATTTGTACCGGCCGCAGAGCTAAAATTGTTGGAGGTTTAATTCGCGCAGGGGATGAGGTAAACGCAAGGTTTTTAGGATCCGATACTTTTACAAAAACTGAGGTTAGCGTTGGAATAAACCCAAAAGTACTTCAGCAAATTACTGATATGAAATCCATGATTTCAGAAGATAGTAATGAGCTTGAAAAGATTAATCTTGATTTAAATACATTGAATGTACAAAAGAATAATTCAGGAGGAAAATTACCTCCTGATAAAGATGAATTATATAATAAGTTATCAACTCAGAAACAGACATTGACAGAAAAGATTGCTGAGCTTAATATCGAACATGAGGAATTAACTTCATATATTAATATGCTTGAACAAAAAGGCAAAGTCTGTGTCGAGCAAAGTGTATTCCCTGGCGTGGAGATACATATTAAAGATGAAAAATTTGTGGTAAAAGATCAATATACGAATATAAAATTTACGTTTGAAAATGAAGGAATAAGACTTTCTGAATATGAACCACCTCAGTTTACTGATGATCAAACAAAAATGATGACTTATACAAAGATGAGAAAATAGGGTATAAGGAGTCCGGTATGTCAATTAAACCAATAGATCTTCAAACCAACGTTGCTCATATGCATGAGATCGCTAAAGGAGAACATGGCAGATCAGCTGCATTAATTGAAGGACAACATTCGCTTGAGGAAAATGCTGAAGAGCATGCCAGAAGAATAAGGAACAAACTGGAAGAGAATAAACAGGCAGAAAAGACGTCGATAAAGAGAGAAGAAGGATTTAAGAAAAAAAATGAAAAGAAGTCACTTCATGACAAGAATAGTAATAAGGTTACATCCGATGAGGATCAGGCTTTAATGAAAGAAGAGAAGATGGGACTCATGATTGACGTGAAGAGGTAAGTTATAGATGGAGTTTCTTTTACTGGTTTTTATTAATCTTATTATGGGTACAATTTTTTATCTGATATTAAGATTGAGATTAGAAAAATATGCTTCAGATTACAGAGAGAAAAGACTTCGAAGAGAAATGGATGAGATAATAAATGAATTTAACGAGACTGCTGACAGAAATATAACTATTCTTGAAAATAGAATAGAGTATTTAAAAAAATTATTAGAAAAATCAGGGAAAATTACAAGCATAGATATTAAAATTAACAATGAAATTGAGAAGATTACTAATTTAAAATCAGTTAATAATGATTATAATTCGAAAGTTATTGACAGAATGGATGACATAGATGTATCAATTGTTGAACCTGATGATAATAAAAAAAAGCATCATTATTCGAAGGGAACTCTTTTTCCTCTTACGAAGATATTCAATATTTTAAATAAAAAAAATATTTTAAAAATGACTGGGTTTTTTAATGTTAGAGCCAGCAATAGAACTATGCTTACTGAAACTAATGACAACAATTATCGTTCAGAAAACAATATCATTGATATAAATAATAGAAATAAAATTTCAACTGAATCCAGTTTGCAAAAAGAAAATATTGAAATTGTTTTTGATATGGATCGGAACCTTTCTGTTAAACCAAAAATTGAGAACATCGATTTCAGTGAGAGACGGCTTGAAGAGATGTTTTCGTCTTCTGAAGATAAATATCTACTGGTCTCTGATTTATATAATCAGGGATATCCGCCTGATCTTATTGCAAAATGTTCGGGAATTCCTATTGGTGAGATTAACCTAGTACTTGATTTAAGTAATTCATTATAGTATAATATTAAATAGTCAATTTTCTCAGGTAGCTTTAATTAGCTATTAGTTTATGGGATGAGTTAATCATAATAAATAAAGAATAAAAATACTGCCATGTTTGATTTCGATAATATTAATAGATTGAATGAACAGGAGTTCGAAAAGTTTGCCAGACTCATCTATGATGAAAGCGGTATTTATTTAAAAAGTACAAAAATTACATTATTATCTAACAGACTACGTAAAAGATTAAATGCTTTGAAATTAAAAACTTTCAGCGAATACTATAATTATCTACAAAATTTATCGAATCGCGTTGAAGAAATACAGGCTTTAATAGATGTAGTGTCAACTAATGAAACTTATTTTTTCAGGAATGAGAAACAATTTGATTCATTTTTGTTGGAGTGTTTACCAGAAATTTCACATAGAAAGCAAAAAGAAAAAAAGTTAAGGATATGGAGTGCGGGTTGTTCGACAGGGGAAGAACCATATACAATTGGTATATGTATTGCCGAAGCTATGCATCTATTCAAAGACTGGTCTGTTGAAATTATTGCTTCGGATATTGCGCCGTCAGTTCTTGATTTTGCAAAAAAGGGTGAATACTCAGGCAGAAGAATTGATAAGGTAAAACCAGAACTGCTGAAAAAATATTTTAATAATAAAAAATCCAATCCTGAAATTTTCGTTATCAATGATAGTATTAAAAAAATAATAAATTTCCAGTCACTTAATTTATTTAGAGATAAATATCCGTCTAATCTGGATATTATTTTCTGTCGAAATGTTATGATTTATTTTGATAAAGATCATCAAAAAAAATTACTTGGCGGATTTTATAACTCTATTTCAAAACAAGGATATTTATTTTTAGGTCATTCTGAAACGATTCATGCGATATCTGATGATTTTATATATAAAAAAATATTAGAAAGCCCTGTTTATATTCCTAAGGATCGTAGAAGTGAGCTTTAATTTAATTACAGTAGGAATCGCTGATATTAAAATTGCAACTCCTCCTGATATTCTAAGGACAATTCTTGGTTCGTGTGTCGGTATCTGTCTTTATGATAAAGTAAATCTAATCGGTGGACTCGCACATATAATGCTCCCCAAAATTAATGAAAGGAATTTAAATAAAAAAAAATATGCGGATTCGGCGATTCCATTGTTACTGGAGGAAATGGATAAATTTGGCGCTGTAAGGGACTCGATTATTGCCAAGATCGTTGGTGGAGCCACAATGTTTAAAATGTCGGAAAAAAGTAATGTAAATAATATAGGGCAAAGTAATATCTCAACTGTAAAAGATGTACTTAAAGAATTGAATATTAAAATTATAGCTGAGGAACTTGGTGGTGAGTATGGTCGGACCATTGATTTTTATATTGATACCGGCATAGTTAAAATTAAAACAATGAATAAACAAATAAAGATCATATAGGCTTCAATTTATGGAAAGCATGACTGGCTATGCGTATATAGAGAAAAATAATCATCAATTTTCTTTTTCTGTTGAAATAAAATCATTAAATTCGAAATTCTTGGAAGTATATGTTAATTTACCGAAGATATTGCGAAAAGAAGAAAATGATTTTATAATTAAATTAAAAGAAAAATTTTCAAGAGGAAAGGTCGTCTTGACAATTGATATATTCGATTGGATTGAAGAGAAAGCAGTTTTAATTAACAAAGACAGGATTAGAAAAATATATTCGGAGTTGAAAGATATCGAAAATGAATTAAATGTTGAGAATTTTTTTTCAGGTGATACTTTATTTTCTTTAGAGAATACAATGAAAACCAGGAAATCGGAACTTTCAAAACGGTCATATAATGATATATTGAATGTATTGAATAAAGCTGTTGAGAACACAAAAAGAATGCAAAGGACAGAAGGTGCTAATATTAAAAAAGATATTATCATTTCATTAGAAATAATATCTGAAAAGACTGTTCTGATAAAAAAGAAATATCGAGATATTTCTAAATTATTGTTTAATAAACTACGAAAAAATATAGAAGCCATTTCCGGAGTTCAGGTCAGCGATGTAAGACTTTATTCCGAAATTGCCATCCTTGCAGACAAGATTGATATCAATGAAGAATTAGTGCGTCTGAATGATCACGTGAAAAAATTTAAAGCAATAATGAGCGGTAAAGGTCAAATTGGTAAAAGTCTTGATTTTTTAGCTCAGGAAATGTTTCGGGAATCAAACACCATATCATCGAAGGCAAATAGTTCCGAGATTTCTCATATTGTTGTGGAAATTAAAAACAATATTGATAAAATACGAGAACACGCCAGAAATATAATATAATATAATATATTTGCTAAATCTTAATGATAGTAGTTTTAAATATAAATAATTAAATGGAATATACTATTGATCAATAGTTAAGAATCAAAAATGAGAGCTACTTTAATCAATATCGGATTTGGGAATGCTGTTGTCGCTGAAAGAATTATCGCGGTTATTACTCCTATGTCAGCATCAGGAAAAAGGATTCGTGAAGAAGCAAAAGAAAATGAATTATTAATTGATGCTACTCATGGGCGAAAAACCAGGGCAATAATTATTATGGATTCCAGACATGTTATACTTTCTGCAATGCAGCCTGAGACTATAGCGAATAGATTATCGAGTCATGCAGAAGAATGAACTGGCCTTTGTAGTTTCCGCTCCTTCCGGTGCCGGGAAAACAACAATAATTAAGCGGTTATTATCTGAAGATAAAAGATTGGGATTCGTCATATCAACAACAACCCGGAAACCGCGAAGTGATGAGACAGACGGGTTAAGCTATTATTTTACTACAATTGATAATTTTAAAAGAAAAATAGATGCCAATGAATTTATTGAATGGTCGGTTGTTCATCAAAACTATTATGGTGTAACAAAAAAAGAATTTGACAGAATTTTATCCATTGGAAGAATTCCTTTATTTGACGTCGATGTACAGGGTGCAAAAATATTAAAATCGACTCTTAAGGGTGCAATATATATTTTTATAGTACCACCGTCTATTGAAGGATTAAAACAAAGGCTTTTAAACCGCGGTACTGATACAAAGGAAGTAATCAATTTACGAATACAGAATGCGATTAAAGAATTGAAAGAAGTGAACAATTATGATTATATTATTGTTAATAATGAAATAGAAGAAGCATTATTAGATATTAAGGCAATTCTTAGAGTTGAATTGTTAAAAAAGAAAGTTCGCACATTAAAATTTAATTTCGATTAGGAGACTGGAATTGGGAATAGCATTAGAAAAATTATTATCTTATACTGGTAATAAATATATTTTCAGCAGAGCTGCGATGCAAGCCATTGAAAAGATTGAGAATATGGAAGATAGTCAGGAAAATGAGAAAGAGAAAATTGTAATTAAAACCTTAAATTATATGCTAAGTGATAAAATTAAATTTAAATATTTACATGAAAAAGAATCGGAATAACTCAAAATCCATTAAATATATTTAAAATTTTTATTTATTTCATATAAATATTTATACAAGTTTATTCTCGAATATAATGAAATATTTACTAAATAGCTTATTCTTTATAATCATAGCAATTATAGTAAATAATATTACTTATCAATTTTAGGACAAAATTCAATTAATGCACTTGTTTTAATAGGACCAACCGGGGTGGGTAAAACCGATGTTTCGCTTGAATTAGCCAATGACGAATATGAGATTATTTCAGCGGATTCGGTACAGGTATACAAATATTTAAATATAGGAAGTAGTAAACCTTGCTTAACAGTAAGAAATCAAATAAAACATTATCTTATTGATATTGTTAATCCTGATTTTAATTTTACTGCCGGGCATTTTTGCAGATATGCGTTAAAAGCGTGTGATGAGATTTCCCTAAAAGGAAAATTTCCATTATTTGTTGGAGGTACTATTTTCTATATTGATTCTTTTTTTAATGGATTATCCGAAATTCCAGAAATTGACGGTTCAGTAAAAAATCAAATAAAGCTTGAATTGAAAGAATCCGGCCTGCAGTTTCTTTATCAAGAACTGGTTAAATACGATAGTACATTTGCTTTAAAAATTCATTGTAATGATACCCAACGTATAATAAGAGGACTTGAAGTATATAGGGGTACAGGAAGACCTTTAAGCAGCTATTATAAGAATAGGGTTGGGCATGGATCTGAAAATACTATATATATTGGTATTTTTGTAGAACGCGAAATATTAAAAAAAAGAATAGAACAAAGAGTTGATCAAATGATGAAGAATGGATTTCTTGATGAAGTAAATAATTTAAGAAAAATGGGGTATGGGCCGGAACTCAGATCAATGAAGTCAATAGGATATCTAGAGTTAAATAAATACTTAGACGGAGTCTTGTCATTAGGAGAAGCAATCGAAAAGATAAAAGTAGAGACAAAAAGATATGCTAAAAGGCAAATGACATGGTTAAAAAGTAATAAGAAAATTCATTGGATCGAAAATGCTGACATTAGGCAAATAAAAAATATTTTAGGTAAATGAATTATTTCTCTCTTGACTGTATTGTGATTTTTGGGAATACAAGAATTATCGAATTTTTTGGAAAAAGGCTAAGAGTTTATTTATTACCAATAAATTCAGACAAGCGTTGGGTACATCTGAAGAAGTACACTAAATAAGCGAATTGAGTGTATAGTTCAATAAATAAATATAAGGGTAGAAAGATGTCAAAACAAATAAAAAACTTACAGGATTCTTTTTTAAACGTATCAAGAAAGGAAAAAATAAGTTTGACTATTTATTTAATGAATGGTGTCCCGATAAAAGGAAGGGTATTAAGTTTCGATAATTTTACTATTTTACTGGAAGTAGATAAGAAACAAAATTTAATCTATAAGCATGCCGTTTCAACAATATTGCCTTCCAAACCAATACCTTATCAAAATCTTGAAGAGTGGACTAAATAGAAACTTAAATAAAAATGGATATAATTCACATATTTCAATAGAAAAGAATATTATTTATAATAACGTTCGATTTTTTGAAATATGAAATCTTAGACCAATAATGAGTAACGGTATAAAATTTAATTCAAAGGTTTGTGAGCATCAGAGTGGTTGAAATCTTAGTTAAATAAAGATGAGATTAATTTATAAAAATTAAAGGAGTAGAAAAAGTGCCCTGCGGTAGAAAAAGAAGAAAACAAAAAATATCTAAACATAAAAGGCAAAAGAGAAGGAGACGAAATCGCCATAAGAAGAAATAATTTATTTATTTTATTGTGGTGTAATCCTGTATATAAAGCGATCCGTACTAAATTATATAATTAAATAATAATGAGAAAGAGAGCAAATGTACCGAATAAGTCAGAAACCGGTGACAATCACTGGAAAAGAAGACCTTCTGAGATAAGAGGATATAATAGAACATTATATACCACTACTGAAGATGACGAGTATATAAGAGTTGATTATAATTTAAGAGAAAGGCAAGTAAGGCTTTATATCGAGGATAGTGAAGAAGCAGGTAATGCTTATTTTTCAATAATTACTAACGGTAAAGTTACAGTAGAACGGCACGCAATCACTGGTAGAATTGCTAATCTTAGTGAAAAGTTTAAAAAACGGGCCGGAATATTCTCCTCGATCCCGAACAAGCAAGTAATTAAACTTATTGGTAAGAATTACGGGATAGGGCTTAAGAGTCAGGCCAGATCTTTAACCAGGGATGACAGAAAAAAAAGAAGCGAACAAAAAAAATTAGAACTTGAGCAAATCAGAAGAAAGTATTTTGGAGATCAAAGTGACAGTGAAGATGCTGCCTATGTTGACGATGAAATTTCTGAACCACCACGTGAAAAGATAAAGAAGTTACACATTGTCGATTTTGTGGATTTTTCAGTTGGTTTAATTCTATGCATAGGAATGTATACGTTCAATAACAGTTTTGTTACTTTAGGAGTTCTATCTGCTTTTATTGGCATTTTTCTCGGTCTGTTGGATATTTATTATAGAGAAAGACAGCTAATATTAATAAAAATGCTTTTATTTTTACTGGCTGGTGTGATATTCTATATTTACGGATATTATATATTATAAGGAAAATATAATGACTAATAAAGTGAATAAAGAAAAATCATTTTCATCCATACAGATTGTTTGCTTTAAAATTGGCAATGAGGAATATGGAATTGAAATACTGAAAGTGCAGGAAATTTTAAAAATGCCTCAAATCACTGTTTTACCTAAAGCAGCTGGATTTATTTTAGGTGTGATGGATTTAAGAGGTAAAATTTTACCGATAATTGATTTAAGCAAAAGGTTTGGAATTGAGGCAATCGGTAACTCTGAAAGTGCAAGGGCAATCGTTGTTAAAATCAAAGGCAGGGAGTTGGCTCTAGCGATTGATTCAGTAAGTCATGTAGTCAAAGTCGACACAAACGATATTGAGCCTCCGCCACCAATCGTAAAAGGCATCTCAGGGAAGTATATTATCGGCATTGCAAAGGTGGATGATGATTTTGTAGTTATTCTGGATATAAACCAGATATTTTCACCGAAAGAGTTAAGCGCTTTGGAGGTTACTCAAAGTAGATAGTTTTATTCTGTTAAATTGCTGTTTTGCTCCCTGGCCATGTATTCGTTTATTGCCCGTAATAGTACTTCTTTTAACGGTATGTTAAGTTTATCGGCTGCTTTTTTACAATCTTCAAATTCAGGTTGTATATTTATCTTTTTATTATTATAATATCCTATCTTTATTTTGATTTTTTGTTTAAGCACATTTATTGTGTCATATTCTCTGTTGAGCTTTTCCCTGTTAACATCGAAGATTCTTATACCCAGTGTTGTGGTATTCGCGTATATTA
>CAZVYR010000013.1:0-27933 GCA_964631555.1 uncultured Leptospirales bacterium | reverse complement strand
AATATGACAAGAACCATCCGCACATTCGGGCTTGGAGAATCCATTGTAGGCGAAAGAGCCGCGGGAGTGACTGAAGCATTCAGCGACATCAAGCTCGGCCTCAGGGCCAGCTTTCCGGAGACCCATGTCAAGCTCTATGTACGCGGCAAAGACGAAAACAAAATGCGCGAAACCCTTGACCATGCCGCCCAATGGCTGATCCGTGAAATCGGAGATCATGTCTTCTCAGAAGACGGTACTTCTATCGAAGACCTGATCGCCAAACTCCTGAGAGAAAAGCACGCAACACTTTCGATCGCCGAAAGCTGCACAGGCGGCCTGATCGCAGACACAATAACCAATGTCCCGGGCAGTTCCGAATATTTTCTCTTCTCCGGAATAACCTACTCAAACAAGGCAAAGACAGATATATTAGGTGTAAAGCCGGAAACAATAGAAAAATACGGATCAGTAAGCGAAGAAACAGTGCGCGAGATGGCAGAAGGCGTAAGAAGGGTAACGGGCTCTGACTACGGCCTTGCCACAAGCGGCATCGCGGGCCCGGGCGGGGGCAGTGAAGACAAACCAGTAGGCACTGTATGCATAGGACTTGCCACACCGTCAGGCACAATAACAAAAACACGCAAACCGCCATTCCGCAGGTTTAATTCCTCATACGGCAGCAGGCTCATGAATAAAAAGTGGTTTGCCATGACAGCGCTCGAAATCCTGAGAAAAGAACTCACGGGGATAAAACAGCACAATGAATCCTGATCTAAATATACGATGCGGATGGCTCATTGACGGTACAGGAGGAGAGCATAAAAAAGACGTTTTAATTAAGATTAAAAACGGCCTCATTCAAAGTATTGAGCATTTTGATGAGATAAAGGCTGACAATGACATACTTGATCTCCGCTCCTGGACAATATTGCCCGGGCTGATGGACTGCCATGTTCATCTCGCCTGGTCAGGTACAACTGATCCCGCTGTAAGGCAGGCACAGTTTGACCAGGGATTTAATGCCGCGAAAAAAAAGATAAAGAAGAATCTTGAAAACAGTCTTTCAAGCGGCGTCCTTTTCGTGCGCGACGGAGGAGACAGGAACGGCTACGCGCTCAAATATAAGAACGAAATCCACAACAGCGAAACTATACGTATGGCATGCGCCGGCCGCGGCCTGTACAAGCCGGGACGATACGGCCGCCTTATCGGCATTGAAATAAAATCCTGCGATGATCTTATTGATATAATAAAAAATACCGCCGGTATTGACCACGTAAAAATAGTCAACTCCGGTTTAAACAGCCTAACGGAGTTCGGGAAACCTACCCCGCCCCAGTTCAGCAGGGAAGAGCTTGAGACAGCAGTCAAAACAGCCAAGGCCATGGGCATTTCGGTGATGGTACACGCTAACGGCGAAATTCCTGTAAGAATGGCAATAGAAGCCGGGTGCAGTTCAATCGAGCACGGTTTCTTTATGGGAAAGGATAACCTGAAGCGCATGGCTGATCACAATACGTTCTGGATACCCACAGCTTTTACAATGAAAGCTTACTCCGAACAGTTAGACCGGGGAAGCAATGAATCGGAGATCGCGAAAAAGAACCTTGACCATCAGCTTGAACAGATAAGCCTCGCAAGGGAATACGGCACACCGCTCGCGCTCGGCACGGACGCAGGCGGTATGGGAGTGGAACACGGCAAATCCGCAGCCATGGAAATGGCCTTGTACATGGAAGCCGGCTATACTGTAAGCGAAGTAATAGAATGCGCCACAAAAAGAGCGGCATTGCTCCTCGGACTCCCTGATACAGGTACTCTGTTTCCCGGGAAAAGAGCAGACCTCATAGCAGTACCCAGCACCCCGGACAAGCTGATAAATAGCCTGGAATCAGAAATACGCGTTTTCATCAAAGGAAAAGAATCAATTATTCAGCAACACGCGGGTCCTGTTTAATTATGGCAGGCAGGTATATCGTAAATATGCTTCCTTTGTTCTCTTCGCTCGTCACCTGTATAACACCGAGATGCGCATCAACGATCTGTTTAACTATAGGAAGCCCTAATCCGGTGCCGGTTATATAGCGCGTCTTATTGTTCCTGACGCGGAAAAACTTGTCGAATAAAAACGGAATATCCTCCTTCTTAATCCCGAAACCCTGATCGCAGACCGCTATCTTCAAATATTCCTGGTCCAGTTCACCTGAAACGGATATCTCAGTCTCGTCATCTGAATATTTTACGGCATTGCCGAGAAGATTGGTAAAAACGTCCCTGATACCGTCGCAGTCCCCGTTCACCATAGGGAGACTGCCGTTTAAATTGATATTTATCCTGATCTTCTTCTTGTCAGCCTGCGGCTTAATAACATCAACAGCCTGGTCCAGAACATCGTTTATTTTCATAGGTGCCAGCTTCTTAATTACCAGCCCTGCCTCTGATTTTGAGAGATTAAGAAGATCACTGACCAGTTCAATTATCTCGTCACTCCAAACCAGCGCCCTGTTAAGAAAGCTTGTCTGGCTGTCTTTAAGCTCACCCGTGCTCCCGCTTAAAAGTGTCATCAACAACTGGCTGATAGTGGCCGCGGGTGCCTTTATCTCGTGGGTGATCTTTGTAATAAAATCGGACTTCACTTTTTCAATCAGCTTCTGATCGCTGATATCCTGAAGTACAATAACCGCGCCGATAATCCTGCCGTCCTCCATCTGTACCGGAGCTATATGAACCAGCAATGGAACAAAACCTTCACTTTCGATCTCCTTTGCAATGCAGTTCTGCCCGCCGGGATAGTTTTCCAGAACATCCATCACGAGGCGGGAGAATTCCTCGCATCCCGTACAGATATTGATATATTCCCCAATTACTTCATCCCCGGAAATATTCAAAAGTTTGCCCGCTACCGGGTTATAGAGCGCTATTCTTTTGTCTTCATCAACCACAATAACCCCGTCAGGCATGCAGTTAAGAATTGTCCTTATCTTGCTTTTCTCCTGGGCAATAGCAAGAAGTCCCTTTTCCTGCTCCTTTCTTAAAAACTCGGCCTCCATACGCAGAGCCTTGTTCTCCAGCACCCTCCTGACCCCCAGCCTCAACTGATCGGATGTAAACGGTTTGGGTATATAATCGAACGCGCCTTTCTTCATTGTTTCAACAGCAGTCTCAATCGTGGCATACCCTGTTATCACGATTATATATATTTCGGAATCAAGCGCCTTAACCTGCGGAATCACTTCCATCCCGCTCATACCCGGCATCATAAGATCAAGGAGCAATATGTCGTAACTCCTGTTCTTTATCATCTCTATCCCATCGGAGCCTTTAACAGCCGTATCCACGCACCAGCCATCTTTGGTCAGTATCTTTTTGCAGCCATCCCTGATGACTGCCTCATCATCGATCACAAGGATATTGACGTCTTTTAATGTTCCGGAATTACTCTTATTTTCATCCATTTTGATACTTAAAACGAATTATTATCCCGGGAATTATTTTTTCTTGCTTAAATGAAAGTTAATTGTTTTCAATAATTCTTCAGGTTCAACAGGCTTCTCAAGGTAGTCATCCGCCTCCGTTTCCAGTCCCATACGGTGAGTGTATTCCGTGTCCTTTACATGTGAAGCTACTGAAGTAAGAAGTATTATGGGAATATTTTTGTATTGCTCATCCGCGTTGAGTTCTTCAGCCATTTTATAACCATGCTTATTAGGCATCATAACATCAAGCACAATAAGGTCCGGATTCTCAGACTTCGTTGCATCAAGCCCTTCGACCCCGTCATACGCGACAACCACCTCATAACCGCCCTTTGTTTCAAGAATAAGTTTTGTGGCATCGACGAAATCGGCATTATCATCAACCAACAATATCTTTTTCTTATCAGACATAAAAGCCCTCCTTGATCTTTCAATTGCTTTTGTGTACACCGGGCATAGCCCCGGTAATATATTAAACCTCCCCGCCGCAAGCCGCAGGCTTCCTGCACAGACTGCAGGCTTTCCTGCAAAAAGCAGCAGGGAATTAAACCATTAGAAGACTAAACATCCGGCCTAGGTAAAAGACCGGCGCCTTCCGCAATCTCCGGAACCTTCTCTTCCCACTCAATAGCCATAATATGAACTCCTCTTACTCCATCGATCTCTTTAAGCCTCTGAATTGTCTCAATACATATCTTAATACCCTCGCTTGCCTGCTTTTCTTTTTCGACTCCTTTTAAACGCTGTATCAGTTCATCAGGTACGTCCATACCCGGAACCTTATTCTTTACGTAATTCGCCATACCCGCGGACTTGAAAGGTGTTACCCCTCCAAGTATATATACCTTTTCATGGAGCCCCCTGTCCCTGACTCCCTGCATCCATCTCTCGAACTTCTCGACATTGAAAATACATTGCGTCTGGATAAACTCAACACCTGCGGCTACTTTTTTCGCCAGTCTGGGCACTCTTATTTCAAAAGGATCTGCAAAAGGATTCGCGGCAGCTCCAATGAACATGCTTGGAGGCATTTCCATCTCGTCACCGCCCAGAAACCGGCCTTCGTCCCTCATATATTTCATAGCCTGAATAAACTGAATTGAATCAAGATCATACACATTTTTCGCGCCTGGGTTATCCCCGAATTTCTGGTGATCGCCTGATAAACAGAGAATATTGTTTATTCCGTGTGCTGCAGCCCCAAGCACATCGCTTTGTATGGCAATCCTGTTCCTGTCCCTGGTAACCATCTGCATGACAGGTTCAATGCCCATTTGCTTTAAAAGTATGCACGACGCAATACTTGACATCCTGACTACCGACGTCTGGTTATCCGTTATATTTATAGCATCCACAGCTTTTCTTATAAGCTCTGCTTTCTCCCTGATTTTGTCAGGATTAACTCCCCTGGGAGGTCCGCACTCCGACGTAACCGCGAATTCACCTTTTTCCAGTATTTTAAAGAGTCTGCTGTCGGCTTTCATATTTTCAGATCCTCCCGGATTATCCTCCTTGGCCCCCCATCGCGGCTTACCGACCAGTCTTTAAGGGGAATGATCTCTTCGTATGTGTCCAGTATATCCAGCTCCTTCAGCCTGTCGTAAATCAACTGCCAGCCGCAGGCAATCTCAGGATTGATCTCGCATTTCCCGTTGTCCGAACCTCCGCACGGACCATTCAACAGGCTTTTTGAACATCTGGTTATCGGGCAAATACCTCCGGTCTTATCAAGAACGCAATTGCCGCATGCCTGGCATCTCTCTGCCCAGATTCCCTGCCTCTCTGTAACGCCGATAAAATTAGTATTTATCGCAGGATAAACCGGTATCTTTTTATACATCTCGGCAAGAAACTGAACACCCGCACCGCATGCAAGTGAAAGCACAGCTTCGTATTCATTTACGTAACTCCTGATCTGGTCAAGGTATTCCGTATCGCATTGCCGCTCTATGGTCTCCTCGCGGATTTCAATCGGTACTCCTTCTTTTCCTCTTGCAAGACGTATTGTTGAGGAGAGTATTTCAACCTCTTTCTGCCCCCCGGCTGAACAGACTGTTACGCAGCCTCTGCATCCGAGTACAAGTATCTTCTTCCTGTCAGCTATCATGGACAGTATATCGTTTATCGGTTTACCCTCGCCTATAACCATTATCCCCCCCTTCTTTATTAAATAATTAGGTCAATTACCTTAAATAAAATATCCGGCCTGTTTAAGATACTGTTTCAAGTCTTTTTGACAGAGGGCCGGGCCCCAGGTTTTTTATCCTTTCAGTCATTTCAGTTGCTGCCTTTACGAACCTGGTACCCTCGCCTGCCGACAGATTATACATTTCAACCCGCTCTTTCTCAATTCCTATCTGTTCCAGAATGCCCTTCACCCTTTCCACTCTTTTTCTTGCCCTGATGTTCCCATGCACAAAGTGGCAATTCCCTTCTTCACAACCCACAAGAAACACTCCGTCCACTCCTGATTCCAGGCTTTTCAGCAGGTATATTACATCCACCTTGCCAGTACACGGTACCTTGATTATCCTGATATTTGAAGGATATTGAGCCCTCATTGAACCTGCCAGGTCCGCTGCCGAATATCCTCAATAGCTGCAGCAGAAGGCGGTTATAACGGGTTCGAAGTTTTCCATTGATATTTTCCTGTATTATTTAATTGCTTTATAAAAAGTTCTTTAACGCTCTGCCCTAAAGTCCCCCTCCGGGGGATTTCGCTATGCAAGGCATTGCGAGGGGCTAAACAGCCTCCACGACCTTTTCGCACTTAGCGATTATCTGGACGTCCCTGTAATGCTGAAGCTCAATCGCTTTTCCCGGGCATTCGCTCACGCACGTTCCGCATCCCTGACATAATAGCGGATTGATCTCAGCCGTGCCCTCATCATTGATAAAAGGCACCCCGAAAGGACAGACCCGGACGCATGTCAGGCAAACAGCGCACAGCTCTGGTGTAACCTTTGCCACAACGGCCTCGGATTGAAGTTTATCCTTTGATAATACAGTAGCCGCCCGCGAAGCAGCGGCTGCCGACTGGGCTATTGTCTCCTCTATCAGCTTGGGCATGTGAGCCATTCCCGCAAGGTAAATCCCCTCAGTGGCGAAATCCACCGGACGAAGTTTCATATGAGCTTCAAGATAAAAATTGTCGCTGTTCCGGTTTATCTTTAACATGCCGGCAAGCTCTTCGTTCTCTTTAGGTACGATAGCTGCACTTAATATTAACAAATCAGGATTCAAGCTTAAATCCGTTCTTAATATATGATCCCTGATAATTACCTGCAATGCCCCTTCATTCTCAGTAACAGCCGGCTTGCTTTCAGGATCATACTTTATAAAAATAATTCCTTTCTCCCTTGCGAGCTTATAATATTCTTCCAGTGTACCGTAAGTCCTTATATCCCTGTTCAGTATATATATCCTTGCACCCGGATTTAACTCTTTTATTTTAAGAGCATTCTTGATCGCGTTTGAACAGCATATCCTGCTGCAGTAAGGCCTCTTTTCATCACGCGAACCGACGCACTGGATCATAACGACCTCATTTGCGGATCTAATCGAATCCGCATCCGTCACTATCTTCTTCTCAAGTTCTTTCTGGGTAAGAACTCTGCCGTTCTTTCCGTACAGATATTCTTCAGGCACAGACTCATCAGCGCCGGTCGCAACAATTGTTATACCGTGTTCTATCTTCATTGAACGCATTGCCGGGCCGATGAGCACGCTTGTTGTAAAATTGCCCTTATAGCCCTGAAAATCGTCAATCTCGGCGCCCTTCACCGTTGTTATAAGCGGGTTGGCTTCAACCCTTCCTATCAGTTCCTTGAGATACTTCTGAACATCGTCTCCCCGGATTGTATAAAATATATTCCGGAGATTACCCCCCAGTTCCTTTTCTTTCTCAAGAAGAGTAACCGCGAATCCCTGGTCAGCGAGTTCCAAAGCAGCGATCATTCCTGCGTGCCCGCCGCCGATCACAAGGCCCCTGTGGTTGACATCGAGCGATATCTCCGACAAAGGCGACAGAAGCGCTGCATTAGCAACCGCCATCCTCACAAGGTCTTTGGCCTTTACAGTCGCGTTTTCCTTCTCGCCCGAATGTACCCACGAGCACTGGTCCCTTATATTCGCCATTTCGAATAAATATTTATTCAGGCCTGCCTTCCTCAGGGTAGCCTGAAACAAAGGCTCATGAGTTTTGGGAGAACAGGAAGCAGTAACAACCCTGTTCAAATTATGCTCCCTGATCAGGTCAACAATTCTCTGCTGCATATCCTGTGAGCAGGCATACATACAATTCTCGGAATAAGCGACCCCGGGTAAAGATTTTGCGTATTCGGCAACCGAGCTCACGTCAACGACGCTAGCGATATTGATCCCGCAATGACATACAAAAACGCCGATCCTTACGTCTTCCGATGAAACATCACACTCGTCCGGATACCGGATATCGGCAACCAGTTCCCCGCGCGCTGACGAAAGAAGTCCGCCCGCGTATGCAGCCGCGCCGCTCGCCTGTGCCACTGTTTCAGGAATATCCTTGGGAGACTGGAACGAACCGCAGACATATATCCCTTCCTTAGAAGTCTGAAGCGGGGCGAATGTGCCGGTTTTACAGAACCTGTATTTATCCGTTTCAATTCCAAGCCTGCCGCATAGTTCAACCGCGTCCTTTGAAGGCACCATACCGACTGAGAGCACGACCATATCGAACTCTTCCTCAGTATTTTTGCCCTCAGCGTTTATATACCTGACAATTACATTTTTGTTCTTAGGCCTCTCGTAAAGCCCTGAAATCATACTTCTGATATATCTTACATCGTACTGATCGCGCGCTCTTTCGTAATACGAATCAAAATCCTTACCAAATGCCCTTATATCCATATAAAAGATCGTGGCTTTTATATGTTCGTCGTGTTCCTTTGCTATGATCGCTTCCTTTGTTGCATACATACAGCACACAGAAGAACAATAGTCATTCCCTATGGATGAATCCCTTGACCCGACGCACTGTATCCATGCGATCTTTTCCGGATGCTTCTTGTCCGATGGCCTGGCCACTTCTCCTCCCAGGGGCCCGGAAGCTGACAAGTATCTTTCAAACTCAAGGCTTGTTATTACGTTCTTTATTCTACCATACCCGTATTCTCCCTTCAGGCGCGGATCAAAAGGCTCAAAACCCGGAGCCACAATGAGCGCGCCTGTCTCTATCGTAACAACTTCATCCTTCTGGTCATAATTAATTGCCTTAACAGGACACACTTTCTCACACACCCTGCATTTGCCCAATGTAAAGAAACGGCAATTCTCCCTGTCGATCACAGGCACATTCGGAACAGCCTGAGGGAAACGAACGTATATAGCCTTTCGTAAACCCACACCTTCATCGAACTCGCTGGGGATTTTGGTCGGGCATTTCTGGTAGCACGTGCCGCAGCCCGTGCATTTCTCCATATCAACCGACCTGGCTTTCCTGTTGACCTTTACCTTGAAGTTTCCCGGGCCGCCTTCTATGCCCAGTATCTCGGCGTATGTAATAAGCTCTATATTCGGGTGCCCCCCCACCTCAACAAGCTTGGGCGAAATAATGCACATAGAGCAGTCATTAGTCGGGAAAGTCTTGTCAAGCTTGGGCATCTGGCCGCCAATGGCCTGCGAAGCTTCAACGAGGTAAACCTTGTACCCGGAATTCGCCAGGTCCAGGGAAGCCTGTATGCCTCCAATACCGCCGCCTGCCACCATGACCGACCCGATTACTTTTCCGTTATTGCCCGCCATTTACATCAACCCTCTTTTTTTCAGAATCTTTGCCGGATTGACAATATGATGCCCAAGCCATTTCTTTATTTTCCGTGCCCCAAGGGCCAGGCCGATAAGCTCCGAAAAATAAAGCACAGGAATATAAAAGTCCCTGGAGTATTCATTTGAAATTTCCTTCATCCTTGTATCCAGGTTCGCCTGGCACATAGGGCAAGAAGTGACAAGACAGTCAGCTCCCGCCTCCTCCGCCATATCGAATATTCTCAGCATCATTTTTCTTGCAATATCCGTTCTTGACAATGAAAGGCCACCTCCGCAGCATACCGTGCGGAAAGACCAGTCCACAACCTGCGCTCCAGTCGCGGAAATGATCCTTTCCATAGTATCCGGATTCTCACAATCTTTTATGTCAGTTATTCCGGGAGGCCTCAGGGACATACACCCGTAGTACGGAGCTACCTTAAGTTCATTAAGAGGCTTTACAGTAAGATCCTCGATCTTTTTAATAATATCATCGGAAGACAAAAAGGAGAGCATGTCCATGACCCTTATTGAACCATGGTAGGAAGTCATACCGGCAAACCTTGGTTTGACGGCATTCTTTTCAGCGAACTTCAGGCGGCTATAGCAGCCGGAGCACGGAACCGCCAGGTCAAGGCCTTCTTTCTCGGCTATCTCCAGTACCCTGGCTGACAGCAGGAATGAAGCCTCTTCATCAATACAGTGCGCGGAAGTAGCACCGCAGCAATTCCAGTCTTCCAGCTCTTTTAATTCAATTCCCAGTCTGCTGCAAACATCCTTCACTGACATGTTATATTCCGGGGATGAACTTTCCAGTGAACATCCCGGGTAATAACTGACTCTCATATTTTTTTCCTTAAGAGTAATTATCTATACAATAGTTATTATAATTTCTCCGGAAAAGTCAGCTCTATGTATAAATGTCTGCGATATAATTTAAACAACACAAAACCGGGCACTTAATCGCAAAAAAATATATTAATACTTCGCCAGTATTCTTTTAATATCCCTCTTCCCTTTAACAGTTGCAGGCAACAAAGTGATCTTGCCTTTCCTGAACATATTAAAACCAAGCATTAAATCGTCCAGGTATTTCTTTGATTTCAATTTATAAGACAATATAAGGCCAAGCTCATGGAGCTTGCCGAATCTCCTTATTGTTGATAAAAAAGATCTGTGCAGATTAAGGACATTGTTTTCACCAACAGGCAGGCCTCTTGACGCGCTCATCTCACGCAGTACATCCATAGTCATTGCTATATCCACTTCATTGGGACACCTTGTAGTGCACGTTTCACACGACGCGCATACCCATATAGTTCTTGAAGATAATGCCCTTTCTTCGAACCCGAGCTGAACCATGCGTATTATCTCAGCAGGGAGATAATCCATAAACTCGCTAACAGGGCAGCCGGAAGAACATTTCTGGCACTGGTAGCAATTGTAAATACTGTTCCCGGTCTTTTCCGCGACTCTCTCAATCAAGGTTAGTCCATTCTGTTTCATAGAGATACACACCTTATTTTTTCTTATATCTCCATCTCGCTCATGATCATGGGTACCTTTGCCTCCCAGCCAAGAGGCACTATTTTAACACCCTGGCACAATTCCCTCAATCCTTTTAAAAGATCAACCGCTATTGCTATGCTTTCCGCCTGTTTATCCCCTGCCGAATACATCCTGTCGATCAGTGTATCAGGTACTGCCACGTTTTCAATATGTTTATTTATAAATTTTGCGGTTGCCACGGATTTAAGCAGAATAACCTCGGCAATTACGGGGATATTGGACAATTTCCTGAGCCTCTTAATGAACTCTTCAAATTCATTCAGGGCAAAGATCGCGGGCGTTATGACAAACGCTGCTTCTTTCTCTATCTTCTCCTCAAGCTTATTTAACTCAAGCTCCAGCGCGTGCACCTTTGCGTTTGAATTTACGAACACACCTGAATTAAAATCAGGCTTACCAGTGATCTCATTGCCCCCATGGTCAAAGCCCTGTTTCAGCCTCTTTACAATGGACAACAGTTCCAGCGAATCTACTTCATTTACCGGCTTTGCCCCAGGATGGTCCCCCAGTTTAATATCCACTCCGTCGCTGATATATAATTCCCTGATACCAAGAGCATACGCGCTTAGAATATCCGACTGCAAAGCCAGGACATTCCTGTCCCTGCAAGATATATTACAAACAATATCAAAACCTTTCTCTTTCAGCAGATACGATGCAGCCAATGCCCCCATCTTCATAACAGCGCCGGGTATATCCGAAACCACAATCCCGTCGATCCTGCCCTTCAGCATATCAGCAGTATGATAAAGCTCCCCCGTATCCGCACCCTTCGGAGGATCGATCTCGCATAATACAACGAACTCTCCCTCATTCATCCTGTTTACTATGCCCATAAAATACCCCTTATTTAACCGTATGTAGTTAAATCAATCTTCTATCGGCAATTCAATAATGAAACTGGCTCCGCAGCCTTTTTCGCTTTTAACGTTTATAGTGCCCCCATGATCCTTTATGATGCCGTAAGACATACTCAAACCAAGACCGGTACCCTTGCCGACCTCCTTAGTAGAAAAAAACGGATCAAATATCTTGCGTCTTATCTCTTCAGGAACGCCGCAGCCTGTATCAGAGAAAGTGATCTCAGCCCTATTCCTATCCCTGTTATACCTTGTCTTTATCGTAAAAGTACCCTTTGCTCCCATAGCATCGATCGCATTCTGAGTAATATTTATAAATACCTGCTTAAGCCTTGCGCTGTCGCATTTGACAAGAGGCAGGCTTTTGTCGTAATCTTTTACAATATCGATATTATGAAAAATAGACTGATTCTCCAGCAGGAACATCCCCTGCTCAAGAAGCTCATTTATATTATTATGATTCATGGAACTGCCGGTCTGCCTGGAAAACTCTAACAGTCCCCTGACAATGTTCTTGCACCTGTTGGCCTCGGATGCTATCCTCATAAGGTCTTCCTTTCGCAAATCATTCTCATCGAGATCCTCCAGTATGCTGTCCGCAAATATCATGATCCCACCCAGAGGATTATTGATCTCATGAGCAATACCTGCAGCGAGCTTTCCGAGGGAAGACATCTTTTCAAGCTGGAATAATTTCATCTGTGTGTCTTCAAGCTCTTTCTGCATCTGCTTCCGTGCACGCAGATCATAAAAGATGCATACCATAGCTTCTTCATTACCATCTTTATCATAAATAATATACGCTGAAAGCCTGCACGGTATCCGGTTCCCGTCAATATCAAGAAACTGCGCTTCAACCGCTTCCATCTTGCCTGGCCCGCCATGATCATTACTTCGAAGCATTTTCATCACTTCTTCAGCATAACCTTCAGGATACATATCCTGAATATGATATTTCCTCTTTACAACACCGGCTGAATAGCCGAGTAATTTCTCAGCCTTTTCATTGAAAATAATTATATTTCCAACAATATCCGAAGCAATTATACAGTTCGGCGAACCGTTTATAAGGTTCTGAAGGAACTCATTGGCCTTTTTTAAATCCTCCTGCAAAGTTATCTCTTTTGCAATATTGTTAAGATAGATATATATCTTCTCTTCCGAATGTTCCTCAGACCTGGTAAGACACAGCTCAACCACATTCATATCATTCTTCCCGAAACGGATCAGTTTATCGGAATAAAAACATATCCTTCCGTTTGCAGCAGTATCGCTGTAAGCAGCCTCAATAAAATTGATAACGTCCTTATCCTTTAAATAGCTTCTGAAATCAGTGCCCTCAATCTTTTCCAGAGGTTCTTCCAGCATCTCCTCAGCAGAAGCGTTGGCAAATTCAATAATAAAATCCGTATCCAGAACAAAGATAGCGAAAGCAGCCACGCCTACGATCTTTCTGAAGCGCGACTCCATTTTATCAGCCTGGTTTTTTATCTTTACAAACCTTGAATAATCCTCAAGACAGATCTCCGTAATTTCATTTCTTTTGTTCTTTATGGGGAATATCTTAACATAAGCTTCGTCCATACCGAAATGGTTGGGAATTTTCAGATTCAAAGGTTCCCCGCAGCTTAGAACCCGGGATACCGGGCAATCAGGATCTTTACCTGTAATTACACAGTCAAATTTATCCTTACATGATTTTCCTATCAGTTCATCTTTTTGAATATTGTAATACTCTTCAGCAGCAGGATTAATATATTTAATATGCAGGTCAGGAGTAATAATTACTACAGGACTGGAAAGATTATCATAAAACTGGGAAAAAGACGCATGTGCGTATCTGGGGCGCTTGACATTTAATAAATTCTTTTTTTGAATGCCATCTTCCAGTTTCGGTTTAATCTTTTTCATAAGACAAACCTCCCCCATTATTATTTAATGGAGCATTATATTTCATTGTCAAGCACTTTATAAATTAAAGGATATACGAAACACGAACTAAAGAACATGCAGGATAAATAATAATATCTCGTTTATCTGTATGTTTGATATATTAATCTGAATTTTTAATTTTCGTTATATCACTTCCTGCCAACAGAAGCAATATAAACCGCAATTTCATCCTGCCCGTCTACCTTTAATAATTCGTCAGTTTTTTCCTGATCATAAGCAGCTATCGCACATATTCCTGCGTCTATTGCTTCACAGGCCAGGTAAAGATTTTGGCATACGTGTCCTGCCTCAATTGCAATAACCTTGTACGAGGCTAATCCGTATCGCCACTCCATTCTATACGGAACTGCCGTCCAGATAAAAGTGACAGCCGATTCCGCACAACAAGATTGTCTGAATGTTGCTTCAAAAACTTTTTCCTTCAGATGCTCTTCCGTAAACTCAAATAATAGCTGCTGTTCAACCGGAAGGTAACGATAGATTCCATGGTCAAGCTCATTCACATTGAAAACACAGAGATATGTTTCAAGCGCATGACGGCAACCGGCCGAAGGCACAGTTCTCAGTGCATGTCCTGCGTCAAGGTATTTCCGTATGCCCTGGCTGGCCCATAAAAGGAAAGACAGTTCTTTAATTGTAATAAATTTGCCGCTATATGATCTGCGGCTTTCGCGATTCTTTATTGCAGTTTTTAATTCAATGTTCCCCAGGTCATTAAAGTCATCAAACTTGACAAGATCGATTCGTTTCTTTTCTTGTGAGTAAGGTTTCTCAACCGGCGGAGGCATAATGCCCCTGCTCTGATCCGTTTGAGAAAAATCAATATCCTTTCGGATGCTGTCTTTTAAAAATGACCTGTATTGTTGAACTAAATCTTTGTTCATTTTTCTCTCTCATTATAATCAGCAACGGATTTTTGTTCAATTAAAATCCTTCATTATCAAGTCTGCCGCTATATTCGAGGAAACTGGCTTGCTGAATAAATACCCCTGAACCAAATCGCAGCTGACTTCCGTTGAAACTTCCCAACGCATGAACTTCAGCGCGTCCAATTGTTCTACTGTCTCAATACCTTCTGCAACAACCTGGATGCCTATGCTATGAGCCATGGACACGATCGCCTTTACTATAGCCGCATCATACGGATCGTGCGCAATATTCTGAATGAAAAACCTGTCAATCTTGATTGCACGCACATTGAGCTGTTTTAACCAGGCCATCGATGAATAACCGGAACCGAAATCGTCTATGATAATCGAGATGCCTTTCTCCTTCAACTGTCGTACCATTCCGATAGTCCGTTCTATTTCAATCATAGCAGTAGTTTCTGTCAATTCAAGTTCAAGCAACTCTGGCTTAATTCCGGAATCCAGTACCGCCTTTTCGATTTTCGGTATGAACTGCGGATCCTGGAACTGGCTCGCCGAAACATTTATAGTAACGGATACCCTTTTTAATCCTTTTTGCCCCCATTCCTTCTGCTGCCGGCAGACTTGTTTCAATACCCACTCACCAAGAGGTATTATCATGCCGGACCTTTCCGCAATCGGAATGAAATCCATAGGAAGTATCATACCGAGTTCAGGGTGCTTCCATCGCAATAAAGCCTCAAGGGACATCAATTTCCCGCTTAAAGTGGCATATATAGGCTGATAGTACAACTCGAGCTGGCCGTGCATTATCGCCATACGCAGATCCTGTTCTATCTGCATACTTTTTTTCGCCTCAGCATCGAACTCCAGCGAGTAAAATTGAAAATTGTTCCTGCCTGAAGCTTTCACACGATAGAGAGCCAGATCTGCAAATTTAGTCAGATCCTCAATGTTATCCGCATGCTCCGGACAAATACTAACACCGATACTCAGAGTGATCATCACCTCATATTTTTCGACCATCTTCGGGTGCGCAAAAAAGGATCGGATCCGATCAATAACATGATCGCAATCCTTCCGGTCCTTCAGATCCGTAAGAATGACCATGAACTCGTCACCGCCCATCCTGGCAACCGTATCGTAATCGCGAACGCTCTGGCTTAACCCGGCTGCCACCTCCTTGAGGATTTTATCTCCGACATCATGTCCAAACGTATCGTTCATGTTCTTGAATTTATCCACATCTATAAGCAATAGTCCAACAAGCTGTTTATGCCTCTTCGCTCTGGATAACGCGTTCCGCAAGCGGTCGTTCATTATAGTACGGTTGGGGAGATTGGTCAGTGCATCGTGGGTAGCCATATGCTGAAGCTGCTTCTCTGTGGCTTTTCTCTCGGAGATATCACGGAGTAAGACGATATAACCCGTCTTCTGGCCGTATTTATCAGAAACGGCTGATACCGACATTGAGACGTATATTTCATCCCCGTTCAACAAAGATAAGGCTGCTTCCATATCATGGACGGGACTTCCCGAAACTAAAAGGCTGTTGAAGCTTCCCTTTGTAAATATCGCGGGGAATATACTCGCTATCGGCTTACCGGCGATAGCTTTCTCATCCTTTTGAAGCAGTTTATAGAGAGCAGGATTGGCGCTGACAACCATCCCGTCCGGATCTGTGAGAAGCAGACCGTCCACCATGGTACTGAGAATGCTGGATGCAGCTGATTCCGGAGAAATAACTATAAAATCGTACCTGAGAATAGCATAAAAAAGACCCAGTATCCATATTTGGAGTGTAATAAGATCCAGATAGGAGATCGGCTGCCTGACGAATAACATGGGAGCATAAGTTATAAGGAAAAAAACAAACACGCTGGTTACAATCGTCAGGAGAATCACACGTCTTTGTTTTTTGTAAACGAGATTTGTGGATTTCCTGTAAGATCTATAGAGAAGCAGCAGAGCAGCCATAATATAGACTGCGACATAAATAATGTTGAGCAGCACCCAGAACAATTCCTTTTTATATATATATACCCATCCGAATTCCGTCTGCGCAAAGTCCCCGACAAACGCGACTAATCCCATTTGTAGATATGTCATGAAGATTGCCGGTATATATACAAGAATTAATATCCAGGGATGTTTTTTGCTGTAGGAATTTTCCGATATCTCGAGGCTGATATGCAGAACTATAGGTTCGATGAAGGACCATCCGAAAGCCATGATACGGAACCAGAGCCTGGCCATGGTTTTGTCCGGTGCGGAAGTCATGAAAACAAATCCGAAACACCAGATGATTGCAGGAAGGGATAAACAGGCAACAAGACGGTTTAAGCAGTTTTTCGGATTTTTATACAGGACATACCCCGCAATGAAAGCGGCCAGTACAAGAAAAACTGTAGCCAGAAATATAAATATTTGCATAGCGATAGTTCCCTGCCTGCGCATCGGGAGAAACGGTTGACAGCCATTACAACTTAAAGCATGCCCTGTTGTTTTGAGCCGGCCTGATGCAGCTGTAATATACGCCGGACTGTAAATCCCTGCGACGCAGGAAACACAGGAAACTGATTTCGGCGTCTGCCTTTAACTAGCCGGCGGGCTTTCACCCGTGTCTGCCCGGTCTGAAGGGATTTTTGACGTTAACGGATAATTCTTTCTCCCCATACATAAAATCCGATAACCCGCTAACTAGTTTCATCAACAGGCCTTCGGATAATTCTTCCGAAAAATCCAATAGGTCGATTATTGCCGATCATTTTAGCAGATTTTTCCCGGTATTTTTATTATAAATATATTATGTTGTAAATTCAATATTTTTATTTTAAGCAACTTTTATATTCCCGGTTCCCTTCATCATCATTCCTATAAAAAAGGCGATAAATCTCTCTATTCTGTGATTTATCGCCTTTACCGGTCAATATTCAATATTAGTTATTTTATTACTGTCTGACTGCCGCCATATTTGAAAAAGAGTGAGCGATAGAAACCGGTTTTTCCTGACATTCGTAGTCGGTTTTATCATCCTGGAATGTGTAAGGAAGATCTTTCGCTTTCGGATTATTTTGTATAAGCTGCGGCGTAGTAAGGTCAGTAAGCACTCGCCTGGCAAGCGCATCACACTCGAACTTTGCGTCCTCAGTCTTAAGCTGCAGCGGCGGTGTTTTCTGCGTCCACGCAGAAGGGCCTCTCAAAAATCCGACGATTCCCATCTCTGATGCGACCTTGCAGAAGCGAAGTGCGGATACCACAACACCGCCTGAATTCGGTGAATCCTGCACCGACAGACGTGCAGTCAGCTCATAGCGTGCACCGCCGAAACCGTATGCAATTATATCAAAGTTGGCAATCTTGTTGTCAGATCCGATATACTGTCCGCCCGGCTTCTGCTGAACGGTTAACGAAGGGCCGGCAAACAAGGTCATCCCGGCAATCGACTCATCCCGTACAATGTTCTGGCCTTTAAGCACATTCTCTTTTGAGATATGTTTGTTTGCGAGGCGTTCTTCTTTTGCCATATTAAGAAAATCCGTATTTGCCGTGCGTCCTGTACGGACATTCTCCTGTCCCTGTGTTGAGCCGGCAGCCATATTTGTCTGAATATGCTGTGTAATCATAAGACCCGAATCAAGCATTGCACCCTGCAATACTTCAGACATACGCGATGAACCCCATGCCGAACGCATGTCAGAACCAACTATTGTCAATCCTGCATCGATAAAACGCTGTTCAACGATTTGTGTTTCTTTGGTTGCAATAATGGTAGGTATGCAGTTTACAAAATGAACTTTTGTGTTGATTGCCCTGTCAATCCAGAATCTGGTCGCATTTTCAGAACCGACAGGAAGATAATTTAACAGTACGTCAACATTTGCTGCTTTTATAAGACGTTCAATTTCTTCAGCAGATTCAGGTTCTTCTTCGCATACGCGAAATGAAACCTGTTCGGGGTACTGAAGCATATGAGGAGCAACACCATCCATGCATGGAGCACAATATACCATTGCGTCTTCGCTGATGCAGGTGTTATCAATCTCTGCCACATGATTCATCGCGCAATTAGGATATGCGCGCAGCGCTTCTCCCAGAGGTTTGTTTACCTTACGGGGATCAATATCAAAACCGATCACAAACTCGATGTTATCAACGGTATACCCCCCGATATTTTCATACATCAATCCGACCTTGTCTTCCGGATTTTGTACATAATACTGAACGCCTTCAACAAGTGACTTTGCACAGTTGCCTGTGCCGATAATTCCAACTTTAATTTTGTAATCTTTACTCACGAATGAGCCTCCAACACTTAATAGCTTCTTAGTAACTATATTTTAAAATAACACATCTTACAGCTTTTGTTAGTAACTTTAAAATTTATCCCCGTCCGCAGGGCGGTACCGTCCTGCGGGCGGGGTGGCCTGCTTGTTCAGATATTCGATGAGAGATTAGAACTCTCCTAACATATTATCTATATATTTTTTAACAGAATTAACCATATTATGTAAAGCAATTTTCATGCCACTGTTCCGGCATATTTAATATTTTAAAAAATAATGACTTATTTTGATGGATTTTTATCTTTTTCGTTCTTATTTCTGCCATATTTGTGCTTTATGACTAATAAATAATGACGAAAAGAAAATTTACAGGTAAAAACATAGATGAAAAATGGACTTTATTTATGTTAAAGTGTAGTATATAATCCACATTGAATCATTTTTGCAACATAAATTATCGGAAGTACCTTTCCTGCTTTGACCACTCACACTATAAACAGCCACAGTCTAGGCCACGGTTTCAGGGATTGTTGACAAAGTATCTCATTTCTGCTCGTCTGTGCTTCTTCGGCCCCCTGATGTTATGAGAAAAAGATATAGTTGACGGCTGATGGGAGATGGTAAAGTGAGAGATTAGTTAAGTTGGAAGTAATACACTTTACCGGAGATGGCTGTTGGGGATTTTGGGACAAAAAGAGCCCGTCCCCCTGATTAGTCCAGCCTTCTGCCGTACCAACAGGATGAGCCCGGATGAAAGTAATTCCGGTAAACTCGAATAGCTGAATGGTATAAAAATTAAAGTCGTCAAGGGAAAACTTTTAACATTAGGAAGTAAAGAAATGGCATGTTTAGGTATTGATTTACATTCAAACAACTTTACAGTATGCAGATTGGAAATATCAGGAGAAAAGAAGGAGCCGCGAAAATCCAGATATTTCCTGGATCAGGAGTCAATTATTAAATTTTTAGAAACATTAAGTAAGGATGATTATATTTTGATAGAAGCGAGTACAAACTCTTTCTGGTTTTATGATATTGTAAGACCATTTGTAAAAGATTGTTTTGTATACAATGTAAATGAAGGGAAGAATGGAGGTAACAAGACAGATAAGATAGACGCCAGGAAGCTTGCTGAAAAGTTGGCATACTTTATATTGATTGGTGATGAAGATTTTCCTCTTGTATATGTTCCAAGTATAGAAGCAAGAGAGCTTCGGAGTTTAGTAACAACATACAGGCTGTTTGGAAAAATGATGACTCAGATAAAGAATAGAATACACGCGCTCTTCAAACAAAGCGGGTTATGCATTGTGAAGAGCGCGATAGAAAGTAAAGGTTTTGAAACATTTATTGATCAGACAAATATTTCAAATATATCAAAGTTTCAGATAAAAATCCTTTTACGTCAATTAAAAAATACCAAAGAAGAACAACATTGTGTAAAAGACATGATCTATGTTTTAGGAGAAAAGCTTTATAAAAAAGAAATAGAGATACTGTTAAGCATAAAGAGGTTCAGTCCGTTTACTGCTATTGTACTTATGAGCGATGTAGTAGATATTAAAAGATTTAAAAACAGCAAAAAATTCTGTGCGTATTTAAGAACAGCTCCGAAAGTGAAAGGGTCAAATGATATAACGCATCTTTCTGTTAATAAAACCAAACAATCCCTGACACATTTACGTATATTAATTATGCAGGGTACAGGCATGCCTGTACCGCCTGCGTATCAGAAGCTTAATCCTGCTCGGATCAGCCTGTTCTTTATATTGCCTTGAACTCGCCCACCTTGCCGCTCTCGGCAGTGGATGAATACGCGGAAACTACCATAGCCTGGCAGATTTCCATGATGAGCGGGGTTGCGCAGGCCAAGGTTTTCGGGGCACAGAAATATGCCGTACGCATTCAGCTTGATCCGCGCCTGCTTTCATCGTACGGAATGGGCATAGATGAAGTATCAAACGCGGTGCAACACGACTATGCTTTTCAAGTCTCACCGGCAGAGACGGCAATATAGTTATTTAAATTACTTGTTAAAATATCCGATCGCGTCAATAATATTTACTTATATTGGGCTGAAGATGTGTTGACACATCTTTAATAAATTATATACTAAACTAAATTCAATGCCGAAGTGATAGGGGTGTATCCATCTCAAACGATGTTGGCTAAGGCAGCGGAAAATATAACGCACCCTGGTGTAAAATTTTGTCAAGGGGACGCTTCTCATCTGCCTATTGAGGACGGATGGGCATCTCATGAAATGTTAAAGCGCAAGGGAAATTTTGTTTTGAATCTTTAAATTTTTTCCAGGTCAAAAGTGATGAACATAAAGAAACTTTCCCGTTTTTTAAACAGAAATGAGATCCTTATTATAGTAATTGCTCTGGGGCTTGCTTTTGTCTTCGGCATTATCGATTCTTTCATAAGCGCCTACTTTTTCAAACAAAGCGATCTTGTCGGCCAGTTGCTTATTACGGATTCCAATATCATCTGGAAACGATCCCTGGTGTTGATCATCTTTTTGATAAATGGTATAATCATTATCAAAATGCTCAGATACAACCAGAGGGCAGCCGAAAAGCTCTATGAGAGTCAGGAAATATTTAAAAACGTTTTCGAGAATACTTCATCTGGAATCGCTCTTGCCGATGCGGATGGCAATTTCATTCGCGTAAACTCCTCCTTCACTTCCTTGCTTGGTTTCAGAGAAGAAGAACTCCTCCAAAAAAATTTCAGGGATATCACACACCCTGAAGACCTGGAGGCCGACGTCACCATGCTGAATCAACTGAAAGAGGATAAGATCAGCAATTTTTCCATGGAAAAAAGATACCGTCATAAAAACGGGCACTACATCTGGATATTGCTCAACGTATCCTCTATAAGAAATACGTCAGGAGAACAGCAATTTTATATCGCCCATATTCAGAATATTTCCGATCGCAGGGAATCCTCATTTATAGATATTTCTGAAAGGGAGAAAGCGGTATTCGAGAAGAACAGGGCCTTTGTGGATGTAAACCAAATTTTTAACTCCATAGGCATCGGCATGTGCCTGATAGACATGAACCACAATATAGCCAGGATCAATGACGCCTTTCTTAAACTTTTTCAAAAGGAAAGGGAGGACGTAATCGGTCACAAGTGCATTGAGGTGATGCACGAAGAAATCTGCATGACCGATGACTGCCCACTCAATTTGATTCTCTCAGGTGAAAGCTGTGAATTTGAATCCTATAAGCGTATAGGTGAGAATAAAGTAGCCACTTTTATAGTCACCGCAAACCCTTTTCTGGCGCCTAACGGGGATGTCCAGGGGGTTATACTGAGCTTTACCGACATAACCGAAATAAGGATATTGGAAAAGACCATCACGGACATAAGCGAGCAGGAGAGACAGAACTTGGGACAACTGCTTCACGATGAACTGGGACAGCTCCTGACAGGATTGGCATTCAGGACTGAAGCCCTGCTAAGTATCATGGAGGAAAAATCCTATCCCGAGGTTAAGGATGCACAGGAGATATCGGGCCTCATAAAAAATATCAATTCCCACATAAGACGAATCATGATAGGGCTCTATCCTGTAAATGTGAAGTATGACCGTCTGCTGGTCGCGCTTAAGGATCTGGCCAGTGAGACCAGGAGGGTATTCGGTCTCAAATGCCAGGTTATCACAGAGGGAGATGTGAAAATTACCAATTACACTGACATCACTCAGCTCCTTTACATAGCCAAAGAATCAGTGCAGAACGCCTTAAAGCACGCAGGCGCGAAAAAAATCAGCATAATTTTATCTGAAAGGGATAATGTCTTTTCCATGCTTATACAGAATGACGGAAAAATAAAAACTGATTTTAAAAATAAAACCGGAGGACTGGGGCTTCGGATCATGGAATACAGAGCCAAATTAATCGGGGCTAAATTCGATTATTGGATCGACAACAATTCATTTAAGGTCCGTGTAAGAAAACCAATAACCGGCGCAGTGCACCCTGAATAATTTTTGATTTTTTTCTTGCTCATGAAATACTTACATATTACATTATCATATCTTATGGTGTCTGCGGTTTGCCAAACTGGGCCCAGTACCATCAAAAAGACGGGATAGATTATGGATAGTGATAAGATAAAGATACTCCTGGTGGATGATCATCCGGTTGTGAGAGGCGGGATTGCCACTTTCCTTGAGAAGGAAAAGGATTTTGAGATTAGCGGTGAGGCGGAAACAGCCGATGAAGCCATAAAACTGATAAATGACATCAATCCCCACGTGGTAATCGTTGATTTGGCGCTTAAGGGCGACACTGATGGAATAGAGCTTATTAAGGCGATAAAAACGCGTTTCCCCAAGATTCTGACGCTCTGCCTTTCCATGTTTGAGGAGTCTGTCTATGCCGAAAGGGCACTCAGGGCCGGAGCCAAGGGTTACATCCAGAAGAGCGCCCACCCTGAAAACCTGATTAAGGCCATTCGCCGCATATTGGAGGGCAAGCTCTATCTTAGTGAGAATATATCTGACATGATTATTAGCAAGGTAATGCACGGAAAACCTCAGGACAATATCACAGAAGTGGATGTGCTTTCCAACCGTGAATTTGAAGTTTTCATGCTTCTGGGGAACGGTTACGGTATCAAGGAGATAGCTAAAAAGATGAACCTTAGCCCCAATACAATCGAGAGTCACAGAAAAAGCATAAAGGGCAAATTGAGCATTAATGATTCGGGAGACCTGAACAAGATGGCCATTCAATGGGTCATTACCCACAATAAAAAAATTTAAACTGTACCGCATTTAAAAAATTTTCGTCGTAAAAAACCTCTCCTCTACGCTTTTTATTTTATCTCAACAAATTCATCATGAATTCATTAATGGATTTCTGGGATACGCCAGGGCGAAATTCAGTTATATAATCATGTATCTTCTAACAGGATTATAGTAAATATACTCACGTAATTAGCAGTATAAAATCACCCATGCCTGCGATTGCAGGGATATTAAATCTGTGTATATTGGTATTGGTTGATATAACTGACGGGATAAAGATTTTCTGATGATTGTTTTGCTCCCGGCAGAGCATAAAATAAGAAATAATTTATTCTAAAAACATTGGGATAGTAAAATGTTAAATTTAAAAAAATTAAGTAAAATGTTTTTAATAACAGTGGTTTTTCTGATGTCGACAGCTTTGTTCGCAACAACAGAAAAAATATATAATCTAAAATTTGTCAACGGAAGCAGTCTCTCGATTGAGGGTGATTCCACTGTTCATACCTACAAGACAGCTACCAATGAGTTGGGGCTTGATACTGACCTCATCTTCGATATCAATCCAGGCATAGATGGAATACCTGTCGAGAAACTCCTTGCCGATAAGTCATACCAGCCCAAAATAAAGGAACTGGTTCTGAATCTCGTTGTGGAGAAGTTTCATTCTCCAACCTTAGGATTCGACAGCAAATTTAACAGTACGATGAAATATAAGAAACACCCCAAAATAGTTTTTACTATGACCAAAAGTTCCATTGCGGCTGACACCGAAAACAGCAACAAGTTTTACATACAAACAGACGGGATTCTCAGCATCGCGGGTAAAGAGAAGCCTGTCAGCGTAAACTCCGTGGCCATTGTTGAGAAACAGAAGACAGTCAGGCTAATAGGCAGCAAAGATCTCCTTATGACCGACTTTGGCATTGAGCCTCCAAAACTCCTGTTCTTAACGACAGACGACAAGATCACAGTCAAGTGGAACCTGACCCTGGCCCTCGTTCCAGGTCAAAACGGGTAAATAAGATAAGGTCTTTTTTATAAAAACGCACAAAAAGCAAAAATAAAACAATAAAAGGAGAGGGTAATGAGCATTATAGCGATCAAAAGAATTATGATGGCATTCGTCTTTGCATTGTTCATAACGGCTGGAATGGGTTCAATGGCCTTTGCTCAGGAAACCATAACCATCAACAAGCCGGATCTGGGAGGTACTATCCAGATGTTAGGTGTGATCGAAAGGCTTAAAAGCAATGAGCCCGATACTGATGAAAACAGAATATATCTGTTCGAAAAGCAAGCCAGGCTCCATGTTTCGGGAGTGCAGGACTTCGTTACGTACAAGGTTCTTCTGGGATTCGGAGGCGAAGAAGTTCCTGAAAGGAATACGGTAATGTCGCTTAAAGACGCTTGGTTTGATGTGGCGCTGGTCAAAGATGCCGTAGGCCTCCGAATTGGCCAGTTCAAGGTGCCTTACAGCCGCGCTATGCTGGCAGATCCCGATTACCAGCAATTCGCCAACGATTCTATCAATGTGCTTGGTTTTAATCTCAGTTATGACACAGGATTGGCCCTTCATGCAAAAATGGGCGATATTTCTTCGGCTGCAGGAGTCTTCACCGGCGCGGGAATCAACACTCCGCAGAGATATTTACCGCTTAGCCTGGGCGTTCCCATGAGCGTATTGCGTATTGGTTACAACACCCTGGATAAAGATATCTTTACGGTCAAGCAGTTCGATCCTTACGAAGGCAGGTCCGGTGTGGCATTTTATGTGAGCGGTATGTATCAAAAGGACTCACGAGTCGGTCACTCCACAATACTTAGCCAGAAAAACACAGACGTGTCGCTGTTTTATAACAGTACATGGAACCAATACCTGGCTGACAGCGATTATCATGATAACCTTGCCACTCATACTCAATATGGGGCAGATGTGGCTTTCCAGACAGATATGGGGGGAATGGTCTTCAACGGCGGAGCCGAAATCAACTACGGCAAATTCAAGACTGATCTTGGTGAATTACTATTGATGGGTGGAGAAGCATATATAGGTGTTTATATTAAACCTATTCAGGTTTCCCTAAGGTATGCAGTGCTCCTGCCGGATAAGAACAATAACTTTGCGTATAAAGAATACAATTCATCAGGCGGTCTAATAGGGGTATTCCCTATCATAAACGATAATCCTATACACGAGATCAATCCGTCTATAAGCATTTATATTAGCCGCAACGTAAAGCTCGTGTCGGATCTCCAGATATGGCTGGATGTTCCGGTAGCACAGGAAACCGGTCTTGGTCCATATAACCTGATGAGTCAGCCGGATCAGGCAACTATAGCTGACCCGGCTTCTGGCGAAATAGAGAGGCAAAATACCGTCAGCGCAAGGATGAATTTCCAGTTGATGTTCTAAAATTTAAAAACTATTACTCTTAAAGTTTATCCGAAACCCGCGGTTTTATTGACCACGGGTTTCTTTTTACTTCATGCTCAAAAAAATATTATTATGTTTTAAGCCCTTTTCCTGCCTGCTCATAGATAGGGAGTAAGAACAGAATGCATTTTGTTTTTAAATCCGGATGCCCGCCATCTCAACATGAGCGGATATAATCTGTATATCTCGGTATATTTAAAAGAATCATGAGCACATTCAATCATACTTAACAAGACGAACAGAAGTTAAAAGTCGTTTCTGCAACCCGGAACTTTGAACTTTAAACCTTGAACTTGCTTTCGGTCCCTGAGCTTGTCGAAGGGTTCCCCTCCGTTTCCGAGTCGTATATGCTCCGTACCAGGGCGAATACTGCTTCCGGGCCGCAAAATCCTCTCCCCGGATGACAAAATCGAAAAATTGCCATAAAATTTCTGAAACGAAATTTTTTTCAACAATCATAAGAAGTGAATCAATAATAGATTTTATACTCAGATGCCTGAGGTTTTCTGGCCAGGAATCCGGCAAAAAATAATGCAAGAAGAACATATGTCAGAAAAAGGTAAAATCCGTGCTGAAGGGTGCTCCCGTTTAAAGTTAAGATATCTTGTTGCTGCGCGACCCAGTTCATGTAACTGAGCTGACTCTTAATAATCCCGTTAAATGCTACATAGGACATAAAAATAGCAACAGCCATGACATCTGCCATGGACCATTTACCTGATTTAAAGACAAAAAACTTTATAAACGGATTATCACTTGCTTTAAATATATTAAAATAATATACCATTGTAGATGTCATTTTCAGCAATGGAAAAACAACGCTGAAAGTAATCATCAGTATCCCGACAAATTTCATCATAAAATCTTCATGTTTGATCATAATCTGGAATACGTTGATAATGCTTTTACTCTGAAAATACATTATCTGATCAACAAAACGAATAGGGTGCCCCATTACCATAAAAGTAATACTGGAAATTTTTGCTTCAATATTCATCAATGGTGTAGTAACACCGGTTATAAGCAGAAAGATAAGAGAGATAATAAGGAAAATATATCTTGAAGGAGTCAATTGTTTCATTCTGAAACCGGACATAGAAAACAGGATAACGGAAAGAATAATCATCATTATAGACTCACGGAAAATGAGCTTATTCAAAACCGCGATTTTATTATTGACCTTGATTTTTGCAGTTTCAATATCACCTGAATCAGTGTCTGACAGTATGCTTTTCAACCGGGATCTATCCTGTGTATCATAAGTCTCTCTGGAAAATTTCTCAACCTCCCTGTCTAAAATTAGTTTTATCTGATCCTTTGTTTTAGCTGTAATCAATTCATTATAGATGTCATCAGCGTATTCAGGAATCCCTTTTTTAATATCATCCATGCTGACAAAAATATTTAAAAGAGATAGTTTAACCCTGCCCCAGACAGAACCTGAATACTCCTCCCTGACATTTGTTTCTACCTTATCAATCAGCATATTCAGCAGGTATCTGATTTTATTTTTAATATCCTGTTCATTCTTTTCTGAGAGATCAAAAGTATTTATCTCAGCAATAAGAATTCTGACAATATGCTGTTTCCATTTTTGAAGATTTAAAAGGCCATATTTAACACTATTGAGTTCAGCGTAATCGCTTCTATTCTTCTGGTTGGCAATTGAATGTGTAATAATCTGCTGACATAAAATGGCAGATATAATTAAAATAATTATGGATAATATCAAATTAAACCGTTTCATATTAAGGAGTCTCTTTATCCGGTAAATCATTTCAGAGAAATAGAATATCCGTACTAAGAACTATCCGACATTATTTATTTGATAGATTTACTTTGCCTGCGGCAAGTCCTTTAACTAGTACTTATAAAGTTTTCCTTATATTCACAAAAACATACATAAAATGCAATCAATTACTGACAAATTTATATTATTTTTTTAA
>CAZVYR010000012.1:0-28211 GCA_964631555.1 uncultured Leptospirales bacterium | reverse complement strand
CAACAATTATCAGCACCTTCCATCTCTATGAATTCCACTCCATCTATATTCCTTAGTATATCCCTTGGTTCTTTACTAATACCCTGCTTCCATTTAAGATGGCACGGATCATGATACGTCACTTTTACGGATTTGTCACCCGGTTTAGGTGTAAGTGTTTTCTCAACTGAAAGAAATTCGGAAAAATCCCTGACTTTGTCCGAAAAAGCAGTTGCCTGTTCTTTAAATGGATCATCTTTATCAAACCAGTTTGAATAGCCTTTTAAGGTTGAACCGCAGCTTGCACAACCTATAATAATATGATCAAATCCGGAAAGAGCTTCTATATTTTGCCTGGCCATTGATCTGGCAGTTGCCGAATCACCAGCCGAATATACAGGCAATCCGCAACAGGTTTGCCCCGGAGGGTAGTGCACCTCATAGCCTGCCTCTGCTAAAGCTGTTGCCATATCTTTCCCGACTCCAGCGTAAAAAAACTCAATTAGACATCCAGCGAAAACAGCAATTTTCCCTCGTGGTATTTTACCGGCAGCAGGAGTTATTCGTGGTATACGTTTTGAAAGAAACGGTACGGAAAACCTGGGTACGGAAAATCCTCTGACAAATTTTGTAATCAAATCCGGGAAATGGCGAAAAGCCCTGCCTTTTTTAACGGAAAATCCAGGCAGAAAAGAAGCAATTCTGGCTAAGCTTGCCATAACATTACGATGCCCGACAAGTCCCCTGTAAATAATTCGTTTAAACCACGAAAGCCCCTCTTTCTCAACCAGGTCACTCCTTGCGCTAAGAGTTATTGAAGTTGTAGACACCTTTGCAGGACACACAGCCTCACATTTCCCACATAATAAACAATAAGATAATGCTTCCCTGTAAGAGTCATCGAACTGCAGTTTGTTGTTTCTGGTTAACTGAACGAGTACATTCCTTCCACGTGCTACATGACTTTCAATCTTATCAATATTGTATATCGGGCAGGCATACATGCAGAAACCGCACTTCATACAGAATTGAGGATCATCTTTTAATACAGGAGACGGCATCATTACTCCCATATCTTTCCGGGATTTAATATCCCTTTAGGATCAAATACCTTTTTTATTTCTTTTAAAAGAATGATCTCATCCTGCGAAATTGCCAGTTTTAAAAATCTCTTTTTCTCAAGACCGATCCCGTGTTCTCCTGAAATAGCGCCGCCCAATTCCAGAGCAGCTTTGAATATTTCCTGAACTGCTTTATCAGCTCTCTTGTAATGTTCGGGATTATTCTTGTCTGTCAGAACAGTAGGATGTAGGTTCCCATCTCCTGCATGACCTATCATTACAATATCTACATCGTATAATTTCCTTATCTCTTTAACACGCTCAAGTAATAAAGGAATTTTATTAACAGGAACAGTTATATCCTCGGCAAGAGCAGTAGGAGCATTGCCGTAAATTGCTGAAAATCCGGCTCTGCGGGCTGTCCATAATCTATCCGCTTCCTGAGCATCCTTAGCAGGCCATACATCAACTGCTCCGGCTTCCTTGCATAAAGCTATTACTTCCTCTGATTCTTTCTTTATTGACTCTGAAACACCGTCAAGTTCGAATATAAGGATAGCATCCGCACCGGAAGGAAGGTCAAGATCAGTCATTTCATTAATCCGCTGAATAATCCAGTTATCAATTAATTCTATCTTTGCAGGAATAACGCCTCTTGACCTGATTTTGTGAACCGCATGTCCGGTATCGGTTACATCATTAAAAATCGCCATTATTGTCTGACTGGCTTCCGGGCGGGGCAGCAGCCTTAATTTTACCTGGGTAACCGCGCATAGGGTTCCTTCAGAACCGCATATAAGTTGCGGAAGATCGTATCCAGTTACATTTTTCATTGTGTTTCCGCCAAGATCCACTACAGTTCCTGACGCAAGTACAACTTTCATGCCTAAAATATAATGCTTAAAAACACCGTATTTGACAGCATAAGGCCCTCCGGCACCTTCTGATACACATCCTCCTAATGTCGCTGCCAGAAAGCTTTGAGGATCAGGCGGGAAAAAAAGATTATGTTTAGCTAGCTCCTGATTGAGCGTATGCAATACAACACCTGCTTCAGCAGCAACAGTGAAATTTTCTTTGTCTATTTCAATAATCTTATTCATACGGCTGGTGCAAACAACAATTCCACCCTGTATAGGGACAGGCCCGCCGCTCAGGCAGGTACCTGCTCCCCTCATTGTAACAGGTATTTCATTATTATTTGCAAGCTTCATAATATCGGACACCTGTTCAGTTCGTGTTGGGAATACAACAGCTTCAGGTGTTGCCTGCCAGTTGCAGGATCCATCATAGGAATAAGATGCAAGATCAGCCGAAGAAAACAGAACGGCTTCTTTGCCGGCAATTTCAAGTAATTTATTAAAGATTTTATCCGAAAGCTTCATATAAAAATATAACTTATTAATTTAATATAATGATCAAAAAAATAAATAAATTGAACGTTTAATTGTTTAAAAATCTGTAAATAAATCGTTCATATCTGCGACTTTAAGAGACCGCTTAATCAGTAACCTGCACATCTGCTCAGTTATCTCAAAAGTCATATAATTATGATTTGTAAGAACCCAGTTAGCTTTTTCCAGGGCAATGTCGTTCAGCTCTTCACCGTTATTCATTCTCTCAATCATCTCATTATGATACGCTTCCGTAGCTTTTAACGACTTTCTTAAAAAGTTCTTCGAATTACCGGTAACAATCCCGAAATGACTAAGAGCTACATAATTCGCAGGGAAGGCAGCAAGCTTGCGGATACTATCACAATATTGTTGAAGAGACACAAAATATTCCGGCCAAAATGCGTCAACTTTAGGGAAGTATAATCCGGCAGCATCACCGACAACAAGTATCCCATCGTTCTTCTCATGCAACGCTACTTGACAAGGAGAATGACCTCCAATCCTGGAAACCGTCCAGGTTACACCTGCTCCCAGATCCAGTTTATCTCCCTCGCCAATTGTTCTATCTATATTAAACTTATAATCGTCAATTTTTGGTGCCAAGTCCGATGTTTCTCCGATAGACTTCAGTCTTTCTGCAATAAAACTATCCATTTCAATAAACTGTTTAATTACATTCTCATTCTGCAATAATTCACAGGCAGTCTCAGTGGCGAGCAATTTAATATGTTTCCATTTTTCAGCAAAATGTGGAACAAGACCAACATGATCCGAATGCGAATGTGTTAATGTAATATACTTTATCTTTTCCGGACTAATTCCCAATTCATCAAGCTGATCCAGAATAAGAGAATAGGTTCCGCCTGTACCGCCTTCAATTAGCATTGCATCATTACCTATAGATAAATATACAGGGAAGAATGGCGTTCCTAATTTATAAAAATTATCTGTAATCTTCTCAGGTCTTATTTTTTCTGTTTTTAACTTCTCAACTGACATAACAACTTCTCCTCAATAACATTTAACTTTTTAGTATTTACCTGTCACCTAAATGTTAGTATATATCTTATTTTATCCTGTTACTAAGCAATATTTATCCCCTCATCAAGACTAACATAAATATTATATTTATTATTAATCAGCCAATGGATACCGGGATAAAAAACAAAATCAAAATTTCTCTATTTATTCTCTCCTAATTGCTCAATAAATGCTTCCACATTTGTCTTGGTTTGCTCGTCGGAAAGACATCTTAAATCATTAAGATCCCCGTAAATAACGAGACTAGGAATATTGGTTTCCTTTTCAACTCTCCTGGAAAGACCATAACGGCAGTTGGTGTTATTCGGGCATGTCTTTGCATCATGATAAATTATCCCGTCCACTTTGTAAAACTCCAGCTTATCCTTTATATACTCTTCTTTATAGTCATCATTACGCACAATGAAAAGATCAGTATACGCTCTTGCCATACTTTTAAACGGATCAGAAGCATCCAGAGCTGTGAATATCCAGGAGCTGCAATATGTTGAAGCAAGAACATTTGCGTTTAATCCGGAAAATAACTTAGAATGCGCGCTGAGCCTTCCCCATACAGGCATCCCGTCCCAGTACAGTCTGAACTTTTCATCTTCAACAGCACCTTCCTTGTTTCTGACCCTTTCCTGTAATTCCGCCAGTAATTTTTTATACAGGTCAACTGCATCCTGTGTACCTCTTCCAACAACTGCAGGTCCCATAAGTGTACAGCCGTCAAAGAAAGTCAGCGGAGCTGGGACAGCCGAAGCCGTTTCAAGCACTTCCTTCCAGATATCGGAACATTGGCGGGAAAGCGCGACAGTCTCTTCAAGTTTACTGCTATCTAATTTATTACCGATTACTTTTTCAAGCGGTTCCACTAACTCTTTCATCTGTTCGGCAACAGACTCGATAAGAGCCTCAGTAACATCTTTTACTCCAACATTCCCGTTAACACCCACAATAGGAACATCAAATTCTTCCGCATACCAGTTAAACCAGTCCTGAACATCTCTGCACTGATTTGTATTAAAAACAAGCACATCGGGTTTCGGTATACTTTGTATACCTTCAAATGCTTTTGATAAGGGTGTAACTCCCTGTATAAATGCTCCAATATCTGCAGTCATGTACGAACAAACTTCAGGGGAATATCCAAGTGCAACTGCATGAGGGATATAATCAGTTGCCATACGGGTTGTCCCAAGCATTGCAGAATGTGTCTCAGGAAAATATACCAGGAATCCCAGTGCTCTTAATATCTCGGCTGGACCTACACTTGTACACCATGCAATCTTTTTCTCACCTGTTTTTGATGCATTATCCAGTTCATAATAATAATCTTCCATATATTTGCCCATTTCTGCGGCTGTTTTAATTTTTTTTCTAATAACAGTTTTTTCTTCTGACATTACTTCCTCCGAATATTAATTTTCAAATACTCTTCCAGTTAAAAATTCTTATTATAAAGCGAGATATTGATTATAAAAATTAACCAATGATACAACTGCTGGGAAATTCCGAATTTTTATTTATTATACACAGTGAAAACAGCTCACATAATACACTGGAATTCGTCTAAGAATAGAAGGTCAAAATAACATTTCACATAATAAAAAATCAAGAGAAAAAAAATAAGCACTAATTTTAATATCATTTTATTAACAGATTCACACATCTTTTTTTTCCTGTATTTTGAAAAAAAATTAAAAAATTTCCGCCAAATCAGCCCAAAACAGCCAAAAAGTGTAAGGTAAAATTGTATATTAATATAGAGGGGTAAAAAACTTTAACACGCTTTTAAAACATTTTTGGAAAATAAAGACTCTATAAAAAAACAGAGAAACAAACTATCATCCTTTCCTGCACCGATTGGGGGTGGTTTCAAAGAAAAACAACAAATGGCAACTGCAACAACAAATATATTAATAAACTCAATCAGCGGGCGCATCGGCAACATCGTATTCTACAACAGGCGGAGTACCGCCAGCGGTACGATTACCCAGTGTGCACGCATGCACGTGATCCCGAGTAATCCTGATACCGAAGCTCAGCGCGTTGTACGCCGCAGCTTCGGCGATGCCGTGCGCGCATGGCAGGCTATGTCTTCCGAAGACAAGTATGCGTTTAACAGAAAGGCACGCTTTCTTAACATGAGCGGGTATAATCTTTATATCTCGAATTATATGAAAAGAATAACGCAGTCACTTAATCTTACTTCAAGAGACGAACAGAAGTCAAAAGTCTCTTCTTTAACCTGGAACCTGGAACTTTCAACCTTGAACTTAATTCCGCTCCCTGAGCGAATCCCCTCCGTTTCAGATTCGTATATAAAAGCTTCCGGCATAAATGCGAAAATCAGGCAATTAAAATTCCGCCCCGGATAATAACAGTACATCTTATTTCCATATCACATCCGCGATTTCTTTTATAAAACGAAGTTTGTCCCACTGCTGTTCTTCAGTAAGGATATTTCCTTCTTCAGTGGAAGCAAATCCGCACTGCGTGCTCAGGCATATTCTGTTAACCGGAAGATACTCCAAAGCTTCTTCGATCCTGCCTGTAATAACATCCTTATCCTCTAGTTCCCCGAACTTCGAAGAAAAAAGTCCGAGCACTACCAGCTTTTCATTACTGACAAAACGCAAAGGCGAAAAATCCCCGGCGCGCTCAGTATCGAACTCAAGATAATACGCGTCCACATTCTCAGTGCCGAACAAAGTCTCCGCTATCGGCTCATACCCGCCGGACGATGCCCACGTAGAATGATAATTGCCCCTGCAGACATGAGTAGTGATCACCATATCCTTTGGATGCCCTTCTATTGCACCGTTATTTACCTCAGCACATAAAGCAGCAGCGTCGTCAGGATTACCGCCTGCCTTCTTTAAAAATTCCCTGTAATTCCTGTCGCAAAGCATACCCCAGGTACAGTCATCAAACTGAATATTCCTGCAGCCTGCGTCATAGAAACCTTGGATAGCATCGCGATAAGCATCAACAATATCCGAAACCAAGCCCTGAATATCCGGATAAAACTTGTTTGTAGAAACAAGATTAATATCGCGCTGAAGTTCCGCAAGGAACTGTGCAGGAGCAGGAATAGTCTGGCGCGCCACTACATCATTTCCCGCAACATCTTTTAAGAACCTGAAATGCTCAATAAAAGGATGATCTCCGTACCTGATTTTGCCTGTCAGTCTTGCTGTTTCCCCCCTGGTCACTTCGCCCATAAACTGGTACCCCTTGCCGATCTCGGTTTTCTCAACCCCTTCAAGCCCCCACATAAAATCGAGATGCCACCAGGAGCGCCTGAATTCACCGTCAGTCACAGATCTTAAACCAACTGCTTTTTCTTTTTCGACAAGTCTAATAATTTCTTCGTCTTCAATCTTTTTCAAGTCTCCGGAAGTAATACGGCCGGCCCTATATTCCGAACGCGCGTCCTTAAGAACCTGCGGCCTCAGAAAGCTCCCGACAATATCGTTCCTGAAAGGAACCCTTGATCTTTGTGAAGCATTATTAAAAATCGAATCCATATTTAATCTCCTGAGGTTTTATTCATGAGACTGTCTGTTATAATAATAAATGTTTTTAATTTCAATATATTATCAATCTGTATCGAAAATCGGTTTGCAAATATCCTTAAAGCAAGCGTCAGGGCAATACGCCTTCAAATAAAGGATAAAAGTGAAAGAATAGTTAAACTTAGCATAAATTAAAGCGGATTGCAAGCAGCATATTATTTGTTACACGAATACCGTAACAAAGAAATTCAGGACTATAATCCCGATATCCATTCTTCTTTTAACTCTCCGGCATCACGTGTCCTTAAATTTTTCTTCCCCACATATCTATTTTCATGATTAGACTTCCACCAGGCTCTGGCTTTCTCAGAATACTCTTCTTCACGAAGCGGCAGCGGAGGGTGAGACAAAAAGTAATCCCTTATAATACCGGCATGTTTATCTTTATTATCTTTATTATTTTCAAGATTTTTTTGATACTCAATAAATGCCTTGTACACTTTTCCTTCAGCACAAGGATCGTATTTACTGTTTTTTAAAAATTCAAAAGCATACGCATCTGCTTCTTTCTCCTGGGTCTTACTGATTATTAAAATCTGTTCCTGTATTTATTATATACCACGTTCATTGCGAGCATGATAAGCCCCACACACACGAAAACAATACCTTTTGTAATCGTACCGGTTTGAGCAAGATCATATAGCATCAGCCGTACTAAACAAACTCCCAGAACAGCCATGGAAAGATATCTGAAATGATTTTCCTTAAGTAAAACACTTACAATAAATATAGCGAATGCTTCCGCAACCCAGAGAAGTGTATGAATAGATACCAGGAATGACCTGCGAATAAATATAGCAATGCTTATAAAAAACGGGTAATATATTGCCTTGTTCCTGTGCCTTAGAAGAAAACCAACGACTGGCTTCAAACCTGATAAGGCAGGAGGCAGATATATGTTATCGAGGTCATTGTATTTATAAAAATAAATTATATATATGAATTGAATAACAATCGCCATGGTACCGATGAACCATCTCCGGTCAAAGATAGAAACCGAAGGAACAACACTTGCTATTAGTACAAAGGCGATATTAAATAAAGCGATCCAGTGAAAAATGATTGAATAGAAACGCAAACGGGGAACCGACTTGTAAAATGTTTTACCGGAAAAAATGAGTAAAACCGAGCCCGCAGTCCAGAGAACAGGATGATAACGTCCTTCAGTTTCCAATAACAGGACAGTCATAGCAAATATTACAATAAGCTCCCGGAAAAGAGGATGCAGATATTTCCAGGTGAAATACCTGCTTTGCTCAGGTTTTTTAGTTATTGCCCAGTAAGTAAAAACAATAATCGCGAAAATTCCTATAAGCAGACGCACATGGAAGTATCCTATATACAGCCCTGATTGTATATGTACAAAAAAATGCCGAATAACAAATGCACAGATAAAAAAACAGCCGGAGTTAAGCAGAGAATTCCGGAATTTCGAGCTCAGGCAGCTTAATCTTGTCTTTATTTGAAATATCTTTTCCAGCCTCAGCATCTGATGCTTCAACCGGTTTTTCCTGTCTTTTGATACTTTCCGGAATAAGCCCTGATTCATTCATTTTCTTAAAAACCATTTCAAGAGCTGCTACCTTTGATTCCAGTACAGATAACTTTTGTTTCTGTCTCCTGCCTCTGAGCCATAAGAAAATAATTAAAATAAATATAATAAGCAAATAAATCCCGGTCATCTATTCATCCCCGTTTTACTATTATTAGTATAACCTGTAATAGTTCCTATTTGTATATCGTTCTCAGTCTCATAATATAAATCCGGCAACATCCGCCTGAATTTCCTTTCTTTTTTTTTCAACCACTTCATCGATAACATAGTCATCTTCTATTTTAATCAATAATAATTTTCTGCTGTTTATTTTTGTTATCTGATCTGATCTTCCTCTTGCCTGCCTGTGGAATAAAATCCGGATCGCACACCGATACCTCAACTGACAATTCAAGCTTTCCTCTGCTCTCTAACATATATACGACCATGGGAATTTGTTCAAGTACAGCAAGAACCTCCTTTCTGGCCAAAGTATTAACCAGTGAAAAAACATGAATCGATAAGGAAAAAATTTCATCTTGGCGACATACTGAAGCACTATAGTCAACAACACCGGGTAATGCCAGAACCTTTTCGTCAAGTACCCCTATCGTAAGAAACAAATCATCGCTTATAGAAATCATCTCATTCCTGCGTGCCCTGATACTCTCCAGCCTGCGCAGGATTGTTCCGCACCTGCATGTTCCGGTTATGAACCTTGAAATATCCCCTGTACGATAACGTATCAGCGGCATTCCCCTCCTGGTCAGGGTTGTAAAAACAACTTCGCCGTACATGCCAGCCGGCAGCACTTCTGCTGTTACAGGATCAACAATTTCAAAAAACAAATCAGCTTCACGCAGATGGTACCCGTTATGAGCCATGCATTCAACACCGCCTCCCAGTCCCATCTCAGTCATTCCATAATGATCAAACACTTCACATTTAAAGACTCTTTCTATTTCGCGTCTGGCCGTCTGTGAAAGATAATCAGTACTGAGCAAAACCCTTTGCAGGCCAACCTTCCCCTGCCGGGATATCATTTCATAATACCTGACAAGAGCCAGGAACTGGATAGGTATCCCGACAGCAACATTTGCCCCTGTATCCCGGAGTACCTTTATTGCTTCAGCCGGATCCTTGATAATACCATGTTTAAAAGGGATCGCACCAAGTCTCTCCACGGCAATAGCGAGCAGATCGCCTACGCTTCCGGGGCGCTCACACGGCAGCAGTATTAATACCCTGTCACCGGGATATGTAAGAGTAGACATCCCGATTTTAAAAAAATCAATAGTAAGTTCCTGGTCATCTTTTGTAAAATAAACGCGCTTTGGATTGCCTGTCGTACCGGATGTATCGAGCGTTACGACGCGGTTGATCTCACTTTGTGATACGCATAACATCTGAAGACCATGATTGATTATATCATCCGGTGTTGTGAATGGAAGGCGGGTTAAATCCTCAATGCATGTGAATTTCCGGTCTGCTAATCCCTGAAGACGATCCTTATAAAAAGGACTATTTTTGTATGCAAGGTCAATGGTTTCCCTGAATTTATTGATTTGATACTCAGTCAGATATTCTCTTGTTAACGTACTGATCCGGGAATTTGTCTTATTTTGAATCCATACATCAAGAGGTGTTTCAGGAACAGAACTCTGATTCATGCCTGCACCTCTTGCCTCCTGTAAAGGGCAGTACCGTTTTTTGCCGTAAGGTTATAAGCGCAAAAGGGTATTAATCTTCCATCAGGACTAAATACATGGATTTTGCACTCCTTCAGGCGGTCCAGTTCCAGAGTCCAGGCGTCCTGAAAAGCCATTCCCGAAATACTCAATGTGTATGTACTTGCACGTTCCAGAAAAGCGTCGATACTGTCTGTGCGTATACCGCTGTTTTCATCTTTACAATTTGCAGTTTCTTGCCTACTACAGGTACAGCAACCTGGCTTTGACCATTGTCTGGCTACGAAGTGTCTTGTTCTTAAATATCCAGGCACAGTACTTTCAGTGCGGCTGCAGCATTTTGATGTCTGGCGGGATGTCAATGTTTTTACTTTACCGTCAGGCATCAGCATAAAACTGCCGTTAAACGAGCAATAAGAATTTTCAGCGCCTGACGGCTTAAAGCTGTTTTTCTCAAATGTTCCGTTTGTTTGGTACTCGATCTCCCTTATAATCCCTGGGATTGTGATCCTGTCAGCCGGTGGTTCCCCTGGATATCGGCCGAAAAAACTTAGCGGCTGAAAATGCACGCCCCGTACCCATGGTATATGTTCAACAGCAAACCTTATAATATCGCCGATATTACTTATGTTAACATCTCTTACAAGAGTAGGAACCAGCACCACACCGATTCCATTCCTTGCGCAGTTATCGATTGCAGCAGCCTTTATATCCATCAGGGGCCTGCCGCGCATGGTTCGGTGTATTTCATCGGATGTCCCGTCAAACTGCAGAAAAACGCTGTTCAATCCGGCTTTAGCAAGTTCCTCCGCATAACCGGGCTCTTCTCCCAGGCGGAGGCCGTTGGTATTCAACTGGATATATTCGAAACCTAACCTGTGGCCGACACTGATAATCTCCGGAAGATCGTCACGAACAGTCGGCTCTCCACCTGAGAGCTGGATATTATAACTATCGCTGTACTCCAGTAAACGGCGGTACCAGCCTTCTATAAGGTCAATACCGGGATCAGCAAAAGTATTAGGATTAGTACTCGCGAAACACACCGGGCAATAAAGATTACAACGGGATGTTACTTCAAGAAGAACGCAGCATGCCTCTACCCTGTGATCAGGGCACAGGCCGCAATCAAAAGGGCAGCCCCGGTCCGTCTCTGTCATGAACGTCCAGGGAGTTGACAGAGTCCTTGAGCAGGTCCAGTCTTTATACTCAGGCTTCCCTTCCCATATCAACACCCTGAAACTGCCATGATCAGGGCATTCTTTTTCAAGATATACCTTGTTGCCTTCAAAGGACTTTCTGGCCCGTACCTTTCTAAGGCACTCAGGGCAGACGCTTTCAACTGATCCTGAGATTATTTCATTCAGCATATTGATCTCTGTTGGGTGTAAATTAAATTTCGGGCTTTTAAAATACAGGAGTTACCTGTGTTTTACTGGAGAGGCAACAAAGATTTAGACGAACCCATTGGTATTTAGTATTTCCCTGGCTTTTTGATAAGTGCGAAGTACGATCTCCGGGCAGCGCTCTGCTTGCATGCGTGGATCATCCCCTGTTATTAAAGTGCAGTCAATTCCGCCGTACCTGGAAGCATATTCCCGGTCAAACCACTCTACAAGCTCAGAGATCATTAAATTCAGACGGCTGTCTTCAGTCTCAGTTACCGCCCCTTTCCCCGCATAAAGCGAGATCAAACAAGCGGCCCCTGTCAGCGATCCACAATTCCTGCCGCAAAACCCGATACCGCCCGCAAGGCCGGTCATAGCCCTTACCAGGTCAGGATTACTTTCATTTCTTGATTCCAGTCCCATTATCATAATAATCTGGCTGCAATGAAATCCCTGCTGACTGAGTTCAAGCATGCGAAAAGTTTCTTCATTCATGAAATAAGTTCCTTAATCAATATTTTTCTCAGCCGCCAGCCATAAATATCCGATCTTTGCATTTTTTATCGCAAGCCGCAAATCAGGGTCCTCTTCCTTTGCGCATGATATGGACTGCCAGAATACATTAAGTGAGCCATTCTCCATTATCAGATGTGCTGCAAACTCCTTTAAAAGAACTGACTGGTCTTCCCATCCGAGAACTCTAAAACCATTATCCTCCAGTTTACGCGTTAATTCAAAATGAGTCAGAGCACCTGATACACATCCGGTACATGGAATATTCCGTAAAGCATCTGCAAAATCGGGATTGCGAATATAAATATCGGAAATACCCAATCTTGCTCCCGGAGTGAGTATACGATGCATTTCGGCTAAAATCCAGTCAGAATAATTCATCACTGACAAACTGCATTCGGCTATTAATCCGTTAATCGTACTGTCTGCAAAAGGCAACGCCCCTCCTGCAGCCTGTATCAAATGCAGGTACGGCGTACGCTTTTTCCCAAGTCCGAGCAATAACCCTGACAAATCAATTCCCGCTGCATTAAGCCTGAACTGATCACACAGAAATTCCACGGATTTACCTGTCCCGCAGCCAATATCTACCACTCTGTCACCGTATCTGAATCCGCATGCCTTTACCAGGCTGCCAGTTAAAGAAAGGCCTCCGGGTCGTATAAATCCTTCCTCAAGTTCGAAGATAAGGTTTTCATAAATATTCGGCTTTTGAAAATCTATCAATGCCCTTATTTATCCTCCAGCATTTTTTCCACTTCCTGCATCCTTCCTGTTGCGAGGCCATCCGGAATGAATACCAGTCCGCATTGGGGACACCTATAAAGGTCTACAGGAAAGACATTTCCGAGATATTCCAGTGTAACTTTACCCACAGCGAGATGTATGCCGCATTTATTACATGAAATATTTGATTCCCCTTCGCCTGTCTTCATCAATTTCCTCCGACATCAGGTGATGTTCAGCCTGTGACAGTAAGTATTATAAACAAGAAAACCGTTATCCTGTATAGAATATTCCACCCAGTATGTAACACTGGCCGGCTTAAAAAAAGCGATATAATGACTATTGTCTGTATTCACAAACTTATCACCTGTGCTCTCCGCGTGGCCGATCACATTGATAACATCGCTGTCCAGGATCATCCTGTCTTCCATTATCTTTCTTACATCGTCGTTTATTATCAATTTGATATCAGTATGCGGTTCATCCATAACTTCTCCCCATATCTCCCCTAACAACGATCTTTTTAATCTTGCCCTGTTCTCCCGGCGATCCGAATAACCCGGTACTTTGTACTCCGAACAATCCCGTTCATTCCCTAAAATCAAGTCCAAAATGTGATATGATGTTTTGCCCTGGCCTGCAAAATTATCCCTGCACATAGAACAATAGGTAAGATAATCTGCCTGGCTTTCACTGATACGTCTGTTTATCTCTTTATGAGCAACCTCCCGGTTGGCAAATATCATCAAACCTCCGTATCCGCAGCATATTGTCTTTTCACGACTGCGGGGCAACTCTTCAATTGAATATCCCAGGTTGCTCATAATATTCCGGACACTATCATGCAACTGCGTTTCATACCTGGTAGTACAGCTATCGTGAACAGCTAATGTACGCGGACTCATTCCCGAACCCGCATTATCCGGCAGGCCAATGCTGTCAAATAATGACCATAACATTTCCACTTGCATTTCGGGTAAATAACTCCGGAAAATGCCGAAACAGCTCGGGCAGGCGGTGATTACCTTTGATGCCCCCAGTTCCTTCCAGGCTTCCCCTATATTTTGCATTATTTCTTTTGCCTGGTCCTCACAGCCTGCCCACTCAGCCGGGGCTCCGCAGCATCCCAGCATAAGGCCAACTCCACCTTTAATTTTTTCACAAAGAAAATTATAGATTGGCTTTATGTATTGTGGTGCGGAAGCAGCAAGCTGGCATCCTGGAAAGAATACTGCATTACTCGAAGTGAAACCGGGTTGATGACGGTTTAGTAAAAATTGATCACTATTGCTGAATTGCATATCACGTATTGCAAAATCATGTGCAGAAGGAGGCATCTTTCCCTTCTTAACCATCGTTCGGCGTGCTTCCAGGCAAACCTCGCCCATATTTAACTGATTAGGACATAATTCCCCGCACAGTCCGCATAAACTGCAAGAGTTTATCATTTTATTGGAATGACGAAATCCTTTTACAATCGACAGATTATTATAGATTTCACGTACATATCGTTTAGGATAAGAACCATAGTGCGCGAGGTATTCGCATTTTTTTACGCATTCCATACATTCGCAAAGCAGGCAACGGCCGGCTTCACGCGCCGCTTCATCTTTGGAATAACCTTCACTGGGATTAGTCACAGGAGTCACGGGCAGAACACGCATACCGGCAATACTTGTATACAGGGATGTGATAAAAGCTCCTTCTTTTCCCCGGTTAGCTGTTAATGATGCATTTTGACATAAACGATCGATAGAAACAGCCGCAATCCTGCCATCGGAAATAGAAGTGACAGGCGAATAGTTTCCGTTTTCCAGCCTTAAACTGCCGCCTGCAAAGACTTTAGGATGAGATGTAGCCAGAGTAACAGGATCAGGGAAAATCCGGTCGCCCTTATCCGGTAAAAATTCCTGAATCGAAGAATTCGCTGCCCGCAAACCGGTACCTATATAAACAGCATCAAAATCAATGCAAAGCCGATCTAAAGAGATACCGCCTGCTGTATTCCCAGCTACAGCATTATAATTAAAAGTTACTGGCAATCCGGAAAAAACTGAAAAATCCTTCTCGATAATTTCCTCCGGGAGTTCGCTGTCATGAATATCACGAATACTGCCTCCTAAGCGATCTGTCGCCTCATAAATTACTATCTCAAACCCTTTACGGGATAGGTCAATAGCTACAGTCAAACCGCTCAACCCTGCTCCAATAATTGCTACTTTTTTATTATTTCCCGGCTGTACCAAAGTTGAAGGAATCGGTTTATTATTATTGTCTGTACAGAACCTTTCAAGGCCATGAATGAATACGGCTTCATCAATCTCATTTCTTTTACATACCTGCTGGCATGGATGATCGCAAATACGGCTTATGATCCCGGGAAAAGGTACAGACTTGTGAAACAAAGTGAATCCGGCCGAATAATCACCTTTCAGAATAGCAGCAATCATACCACGGACATCAACATGTACCGGGCATCCGGCAGTACATGCCGTCGGATTCTCCTGAATACATCTGGTTTCCCGTTCAAATAATTGCTTTTGTTCCATATTGCTATTCAGTTAGTTTGAATCATCATCTGGTTTGTCACCTGGGGACAGAGATTCAGAATCCCTGTCCCCAGGTGACTTTTTATACAACAATACTGATTTATTTTTTGCCGGCTGTTTTCAGTCCCGCTTTTATTTTTTCGGGTAATGCCGGAACAGCGTAAATCCGGACACCGGAAGCATTGTAGATGGCGTTCAGGATCGCCGGATGCGGTGCTGTCAGAGGAGCTTCTCCAACACCTGCTGCTCCATAGGGCCCCATAGGACGAGGAGAAATGTTATACATGATCTCCATATCATCCGGAATGTCCTGAATAAAAGGCAGACCACAGTTTACCAGGCTGGTGTGTTTCTTGAGATCTTCGAAATCTTCAGTCAGGGCCAGCCCGATTCCCTGTGCAAGTCCTCCATAGATCTGACCGTCTACAGTAGCCTTATTAGTGATCGTACCAAGGTCAGCTATCGTAGTAAATTTGACTACCTTTGCCTTACCGGTCTTCATATCTACTTCAACTTCAGGCATGAACAATTCATACATGTACACCCCGAAAGGATCTCCCTGACCAGTGTCCGGATTACATGCTGAACCTGTATATCCCCATTTACCGCTGTATCTTAAAGGTTTCTTCTCTGCCGTCATCTCATCATATGTCCGGTATGTTCCGTCCTTTTTGCGCATTGCCTTAAGTAGCTCCTCACACGCTACCCTTGTGGCATTCCCGGTCATCACATTGCTGCGGCTTCCCCCTGCCGGCCCGCTATTAGGAGTATATTTAGTATCATTCATGACCAGCTTGATCTCTTCAGGTTTGATACCCATCAGCTTCAGGGTTTCATGAGCGTGAGTTAAAGTGGCGAGATCAGCACCCTGCCCATGGTCTTCCCATGATGTACCTATTGTAACCCCATCCTTCGTAAGCTCAGCCCAGGCCTCGGACCCGTCAACACCGTAAAGCCCGCAGCCGTAAATACCAAGCGAAAGACCGACTCCACGTTTCTTATCTGCTGTTGTAAGATCTTTGCAGCGCTTTTTGGCATTTTCCCAGTGCGGTCGAAGCTTATTGATCATCTCTTCAAGACAAAATACTTCAGGAACCTGTCCTGTAGGAGTAGTCGATCCTGCCCGATAAATATTCTTAAACCGTAATTCCAGCGGATCCATGTTGAGTTTCTCTGCAAGTTCATCCATTGCAATCTCTGAAGCCAGGAATGACTGCGGAGATCCATAAGCACGGAATGCCGAGCCCCAGGAATGATTTGTACAGACTGTACGTCCTTTCCCCCGGATATTGGGTATATCATATCCTGCCCCGATGAACTGTGTCAGACGATTGGTCAGCAAATCACCGAACTCGGAATATGGGCCATGGTCAATTGACCAATCGGTTTCCATTGCAAGCAGTTTTCCCGTTTTATCAGCCGCCATTTTAATTTTTACGAATCCCGGAGATCGTTTTCCTGTGTAAGTAATATGCTGGTACATTGAGTAAACAAGCGAGACCGGTTTACCGGTTGCTATACATGCTACACCCAGCAAGGCTTCCATTGTCGGGCTGAATTTATAGCCGAAAGTACCACCTGCCGGATTCTGTACCAGGCGAAGTTTTTCAGGTTCTATCCCGAGTCCCTCTACTATCATAGCATGATGCAAATGTATGCCGATACTCTTTGAATGGATCGTAAGCATACCGTCCTCATCAAAATACGCGCACCCGCAATCAGGTTCAATTGTAAGATGAGGCTGACGGCTGCAGAACGTATCCACTTCCACTGACACAACATCGGATTTTGACATGATTGAAACTGTGTCAGCGCCTTTGGCGATCCCGAGTTCGCAGTACACATTCGGTGTCCCCGGATGTATTTCGATCGCATCCTGGGCCATGGCAGCCGGAGCGCTCATATAAGCAGGCAGAATTTCCAGATCGACCTTGACATTCTTTGCAGCTTCTTTGGCCTGCTCCTCCGTATCAGCACATACTATTGCAATTGCATCTCCGAACTGAAATACTTTAGTATCACACAGTATTGGTCTGTCCCATCCGTCCCCCTTGTTATTTGTCGGGAAAGTAACAAGGCCGTTGATTCGGTTTTTCCCTTTGACATCTTTATAGGTCACTACCTTATAAACACCGGGCATTTTCTCTGCTTCTGAAGTATCTATCCCCTTTATGTTCGCGTGAGAAACTTCAGCTTGCACTAAAGCCAGGCGCAACGTTCCTTGAGGCATTTGAAGAGCTACATCCGCGCCAAAATCCCATGTGCCCGTAACCTTTTGCAATGCCGAAGGACGATGGTAATTAGTACCGTAAATATTATTATCTGTTGGTTTATATAGCAATTCTTCCTTGCGCATCTCACCTCGCAAAACACTGGCTGCCGCCATAACTGCATCAACAATCGGTTTATAACCTGTACAGCGGCAGGCATTACGGTTTTTCTGGAACCACTCACGAATTTTTTCCCTTGTCGGTCTGATATTCTGATCAAGCAAAGCTTTGGCAGAAACAATAAAACCAGGACTGCAGAAACCACACTGTGCGCAGCCATAAGCCATCCACGCAACCTGTAAAGGATGCAGATTTTCCGAAGTGCCCAAACCTTCGACCGTGAGTATCCTTGCATCATCCTGCACTTTTTTCATTTTAAGAATGCAGGAGCGTACTACCTCGCCATCCATAATGATTGTACATGCCCCGCACTGACCCTGGTTGCATCCCACTTTACAACCTGTCAAAAGAAGTTGCTCCCGAAGCACGCTTGCAAGGCTCGCTTCAGGATCAACAATTAAAGTTCTTGTAAGACCATTGATGTTTAAATGTTTCTTTAACATTTCGTCCCTCTCCTTTTTTATAATTGATTCCAGAGGTGATGAGCCTCTTTAAATAGTTTTGAAGAAGTAGTCAAATATTTATATTTATTTAAACCTTGATGTATATCTATCATTTTAGATACCTTCGAATATATAATAGACATAGAATAGAAACCAAATCTAATCGCCTTTTAAAAAAAATAGTTGATTTTTAAAACAATATGAAGATTATTGAAAATACTGACCAATAATAACAAAAAATACTTTTTAGCTACAAAATACAGAATATCGAAGTTTCAAATCGAAGAGAATAAACCTGTTGCCATAGTAATATATTCAAAGCGGTCCTGGCATATAAAATATAAGAATCAACATATTTCAATTTCATAATCAAAGTTGAAATCATGAATAATTTTGATCGAAATTTAGAATTATCTGACGGTCTTGAGACTGACTATATCAGGTTGCTATATTACGAATTCGATCATTATTATAAAGATTTTTATAAATCCTACGAATACTACAGACTGTGCACAATCCTGAACGGGCGTAAATTTATCGAAGTAAACAATCAGGAAAGTTTTATCTATAACAAAGACGGATTCGTCATCCTTCCTCCCCAGTCCGCTGTCTCCATGGAAATCCCGGATCCTACCCGCTGCCTCGTATTTGAAATAAGCGATATACTGCTGGACAGGATACGTGATAAAGCATATCTCACCGAAGACTTTGAGTGCGACCCGCTGGAAAGAGATATTCATCCGCTATTTAGAGGAAACACAAAACTGATTCAGGGTGATATAGAAAAAATCAAATGTATTGCACTTAGTAAAGCGAAGGATAAGGAATTCCTGATTGATCTCTATGTACAGGAAATGATCTATAAATTACTGAGCCGAATGACTGGAGACCTGATACTCGAAAAAAAGATCAATAATCCGATTCACAAGGCTATTGAATTGATGAAGACCGGATGTATGATGAAAATTAATCTTTCCGAAATTGCTCATTCAGTGCATATGTCATCCGCTCTTTTCTCAATGAAGTTTAAAAAAATAACAGGACTTTCCCCGCATACTTATTATACAAATATCAAACTTAATGAAGCCAGGAAACTGCTCAGGAATAACTCTGTAACCGAAGTCGCGTATGACCTTGGATATGATAATATATCGCATTTTATAAGACTTTTCTTCGACAAATTCGGATTGACCCCCAAACAGTACCAGATACAATTTTACAGCAATGTTTACTGAGCCTGCTGAAAAACGCACTGGATATGTATACTATATCTCTTTGATTATCAGGTAATAAGTATAAACAATATAAAAGACCAGTAAAACTCCTGCTTCCCATCTGTCTAATTTCTTCTTTTTCCCTGTGAACATAGCGATAAACAGGATTATTGTACCGATCGCGAGAAAATACAGGTCTTTGTTAAAAACCGTGTCATAATTAAGAGGTTTCACCAGTGAGCTTATACCGAGTATTAAAAAAATATTGAATATATTAGAACCGATGATGTTTCCCACAGCTATATCGTTGTTCTTTTTTACGGCTGCGGTAACCGACGTTGCCAGTTCAGGCAATGAAGTCCCTGCCGCGACAATCGTAAGACCTATTATCTTCTCGCTGACGCCTAAAGCGGAAGCAAGCTGAACTGCACTATTTACTATCAGTTTGCCGCCTATTATCAAACCTGCCAGACCGGTAATGATGAAAACGAATATTTTCAGAGTTGTAAAAGGAATTTCTTTCCCATGCGACACGGATTCATTCGCAGGGTTTCTGGTTTTAAGCTGTTTAAACACATAAAAAAGGAAAAAACCAAATAGTACCAACAATACTATACCGTCAATCCTTGAAAGCATATGCCCATCTGAGGAGAAGAAGTCATTGCTCAGGACAAAAAGAACAATTATTGCTAAGAATGAAATCGGAATCTCTTTCCAAACTGTGCTGGATTGAATAGCCAGGGGAGTTATAAGTCCGGCAATGCCGAGGATAACAAAGAGATTAAAGATATTACTCCCGATTATATTTCCAAACGCGATATCCTGATAGCCCTGGAATGAAGCAAAAACATTTACTACAAGTTCAGGCGCCGAAGTTCCGAAAGCGACAATAGTGAGACCTATAGCAAGGTCTGAAATATTATATTTCTTTGCGAGAGCTGAAGCCCCGTCAACCAGCCAGTCCGAACCCTTTATAAGCAATCCAAAACCAAGAATCAAAAACAGAATCTGCAGAGCCATTTAAGTCCTTCTTTAAATTGCGTAAACTTAAAACAGCAAGTCTTAAGACTTTTATGATATTAATAAATCGGATAATTATATAAAAAAAATTTTGAAAACGTCAATAATTATATTATCATATTGGTCAGAATCACAGCTTCGTCTCCGGTCCATAAAACTACCAGATTGCAAGACCGGAATGCTCCTGTTTTAATTCATTTCCACTCCGTCTTCTCTTCGTTCCATATTCGTGTAAAAGTCGCCCTGACATACATCTCTAATTCTATCCGCTCCGTTTCAAAGCCGCATTTCCTTAGCTTCCCCTCCGTTTCATAAACGTATACAAATCAAGCACGTTATATGTTCAGACACAAACGTAACTGAATTCTGCAAATTAACTTCCTGTCGGTACCCTGAAAACAACTGCACAAAACAGATAATTTACTGATTATAGCGGTATGCCAGGCGCTATAAAAAAGTACATCTCCTGAACGCAGTTATAGAATAATTGATAAATTTAATCGTCAAAAAATAGATAACGCGAAGAAATATTATTTTACTCTTGATTTTTTATATATATTTATAATATCCTAAACAATACGATTCTGGAGTCAAGATTCAGGTATAATTAAAAAGTAACACTATAATTATTAAACCCGGAAATTTCATTTCTATTGATATAGCTTCATGCCCGTAAAATACGATATAAAATTTAACTAATGGAGGATGATCATGAATAATTTATTAAAGGATTTCGGAGTGCTTCTATTTGCTGCCGGCGATGAAATACAATCCAAGGCCGAAGAATTTAAGGGGAAAAGAGAAAAAAGATACAAAGAAATGGAAAATAAGATTAAAGAGACCAGGGATAGAATGCTTTCCAAAAGCGGATTCGCGTCAAAAGAAGATATTGATAGTTTAAAAGAACAGATCAAAGAATTAAGCTCTAAACTGGATCTTATGTCTAAGAGTGTGTCCTGAGTTTTTTACACTTTTTTTTATTACAAAGCATGTTACTCTGTCAACACCACTGGTACTATCATTGTTGATGTTTAAGGCAGCAATTGTCTTTATTAAATATTTATATATTCCTGGATATTATGTAAATAACAAACACAGGCAAAACAGGATTACATGACAGTACGGAAAAGATTCTTTACAATAGTAAAAATAGTCACACAAATTGTATTCGATTTCAGAAAAGAAAGTATACTTATTAAAAAACATGGCTACTCACGCGCCCAGGAACTTGTCAAATCCCGGCATGAGAAACGGGCAACTATGCTGTACAATGCTGCAATTGAAATGCAGGGTGCATTGATCAAACTCTGCCAGTTTTTAAGCACAAGAGTAGATATTCTTCCGGAATCATATATTAAAATACTGAAACCGCTTCAGGACAACGTGCCTCCTGTGGATTTTACCAGAATAAAGGAGGTCCTGAAAAACGAATACGAGGATTACCAATCACTATTTAAAGAGATCGACGAACATCCGCTTGCGTCCGCTTCACTGGCACAGGTTCACAAAGCTGTCCTTAATACAGGTGAAACGATTGTGCTCAAAATACTTAAACCTGATATTGAATTAATCATTGATACGGATTTCGCAATCCTGTTTCATATCTTCAAATTACTCTCACACTTTAAATTCTTTAAAATGAACCGTGAGATTGACAAAATTCTTAATGACTTTATTCAGGTAACCGGCGATGAGCTTAATTTCAGCAGGGAAGCTTATATAGCAAATCAATTCCGGGAACAGTTTGCGGATAATAAAAACATATACATCCCAAAGATATATATGGAATTCAGCACACGCAGAATACTCGCGATGGAATATATTCACGGTCATAAAATATCCGCAGTAGAACAATGGAAACAGAGAAATAACGATCCCACACAAATAGTACGAATAATCCTGGAATTCTATGCCATTCAATTGCTGCACACCGGTTATATTCATTTTGATCCCCATCCCGGCAATATACTTATCATGAACGATAATATAGTCGGCATAATCGACTTCGGCATGTCCGGTATAATATCAGAAGAGATGAGAGACGGTTTTCTGGATTTTATGAAGGCGTTCTATAATAAGGATTCAAGAGCAGCTATAGAAGCAGCGGATAACCTTGGTTTCTTCAGTGAAAATTTCAACAAGTATTCGCTTAAGCCTTTATTTGACTTCTTCTTCCGGGAAGTATATTCAGTTATCGAGACCATGAAACTCGACAGGGAATCAATACAGTCGACAATCAGGGACATCGACTTTAAGAAAATACTTAATAAACTGACGGAGATTATTTATACTCAGCCGATTACTTTCCCTACCAACTGGGTGTATATCGGGAAAACAATGGGCTCAATCGTGGGATTAGTCTCGTCAATTGATCCTGAATTAAATATACTCAAGGAAATAAAACCCTATATTGATAAGTATTCAGTAAACAATATCGAATTTATCCTTAAAAAAATATATAAAACAGCAACTTCCGATATTAAAACTCTAGTTAAACTGCCGGACAGGATAGACGACTTTATTTATCAGATTGAAAGCGGCACTATTAATTTAAAGGTAGACTATAGCGAGGTATTAAACAAGCTGGATGAATTTAAAATATTTATCGTAAGAGTTATCAGCATGTTGATTTTTTCCATATCAGTAATCTGCAGTTTTATCTTTTTCAGATTTCAAAATATTACTTATATGATAATATCCTTAATCGTAATTCTTATTTCAATGATCGTCCCTTTCCTGTATAAAAGAAAAATCAGCAAATATAACATCGCCAATAAGATAGAAAAGATAATCTGAGAAGATTTACTGATATAATGAAGTTGGTGCTGGTCTGACTTATTATCAATTATTTTAAAAGCAAATCCTTAAAGAATCCGACATTATAATTCATTTTTTAACGCCATTATCTTGTCATATAAACAGAGATAAGGATAGTAATATAAGATAAATAAAAATTTCTTATCAATTATTAATATCGGGTATAAATTTCCACAGATCATTCAAATAGGGATAACCTGCATAGTAAATATCATACCCTAAACCACCGAATATCCATATATTGCCTGAAACATCTTTCCATGAAATATGAGCACATCTTGACTTTGGTTTTATATATATATATACTCTCTATCCCACGGCTATTATAATCACCTAATTTATTGGTATTAGATATTATTATCTGTTAAAGAAGAAGATAATTTCAGATTTTTCCCAAAAAAAATCGATTTTTTTAAAATTCCACAAAAAAAGTACAAAAAATCCCCGAGAACAGTCAATTTATGTAAGGTAAAATCGTATATATAAGTAGAGGGGTAAAAACCCCATACAAAGCTAATTCAATTATTGGAAAGAAAAAGAGAGGAAAAATGGCAGTCGCAATCCCAAATTTTACGATAAACTCAATCCGTGGACGCTTAGGCAATGTCGTGTTCTACAATAGGCGCGGTACACAGTGTATTCGTACCCATGTAATTCCGCGCAATCCAAATTCAGTATCGTATGAAAGAAGAAATAGACTAATCACGGCCCTCAGAGACATTTTACCTGCCCCTGAATGACATAAAAGTCAGCCTTTTCGCGTTCCGGATCAATAACATCGTAAAATTTTATAAATGTGCAGATAGCCCGGCTTCACATACCAAAACAGGTTTAAATTTCAACAGTCCCGCGGGATAATCAAATATCCTGAAACGGCAAAAATCCTCTGTGAAATCTCTCAAAATCCCTCTGCTCTTTCTCAGGTTCCCGCATCTTTTTATCTTTATCTTCTTTATACTCTTTGTATTCTTTGCCAAGATCTTTATATAACTGCTTCAGGTTCCTTTGCAACTCTTCCATTTGTTTTTTTAGTTTTTCTATTTCCTCTCTTCCAAAAGGATACATACCGAATGGAGGAATTATTTTATCGCCATGAAAGCGCGGAGAATATTCCCACTCCCATTTATACTTATACCTGCTATCCTTTCTTTCACCGATCTTTACGGAGACGCTTTTCGTCTTACCCCCGGAAAGAATATTGATTTTTACTTTTTTATTCGCATTCTCAGCAACAACGTCCTTCAATATATCATAATCCCCTATTTTCTTCCCGTCAATTTCAAGCAGCACATCCCCTTCTTTTATACCTTCCTTCCTGGCCGGCGAATCTTCGGCTGTTTCAGTAACAAGCACGCCATATTCAATACCGAGCGCTTTTTTCATCGGTTCTGAAAGCTCCTGAACATACACGCCAAGGTAGCCCTCTTCAGCAAAAGCACGATTTTCATAAAAATGTGATACAATCAGCAAGATAAAGACAGCCAAACCGAAAATAAATATACTTTTTTTCATCTTTACCTCCTTTTAAAAAAAGTCCCTTTGACTAATCTCACCTGGCAGGTCCACTTCCTGTACCAGGCCCTGTCGTATCTCTGGGCACAATCCCCTTGTCGAACAATACAGGCATACAGTGATTCTCAACCATCTCATCCTCAACCTGTGAAAGGTTTTCTTCCAGTTTGGCACACTCTTCAATATCACGGTAACTTAAACGAAAAATACCATATTTAAGCAAAGAACTGATGCACAAAGAAGCGCCTTTCCCCCATCTGCCTCCGCCATACATAAACTCCCTGTGATCAGTCAAAAGACCGTTTATTTTTTCGTCAGTCAGTACAGCATCAAGATCCGTTAATTTCACCCCGGCATTACTCTGGCTGTTATTCATGACATACCTGTCTACATACTGCGGCTTAAACACTTTGTTCCCGCCGCTGATCTGTTTCCAGTTCGTTTCAATATGTTTTTTACATATTTTAGCCTTATAATATATATTCATCATGCTCCTGTTGGCCCTTTCAACTTCAGCAAGAAACTCGGCGTTCAAATTGAGATTATATTTTTTTTCATACATTAATAGCTTATATCCGCTTTTTAAAACAGTCTTCCCGTTTTCAACGACCGGCCTGTAACCGTCAGCAGCTTCGTCCAGTTTCATAAGTGACTGAAACTCCGTATTCTCCACCCACGGAACAACCTCAATTGAAGTCACCTTTCCTGTCTCCGGATTCTGCATAGCGAGAAACGCATCTTTCACAGCAGCCTTAAAGGAATCTATATCGTAAGATATAAGCGTAGCTTTTTCATTCTTCCCCAGACCAAATGCCGCTGCAGTGATCGAGAGATTACGTGTCTGTGCCAACCTTGAAAAAGTATCGGTATGCTGTTTCTGGTCTCCGGTTTCTCCTGTAGTCTGCTCGCTGCTAGTTTCCGTTGCTGCTTCTCCTGCAGGTTCTTCAGTCATTTCTTTGTCAGAACCAACTACTTCCTTCCTGAAACTTTTTAATTCCGTTTCAAGCTGGTAAACGAATTCTTTATCCTCTTTTTCATTAATACTCTCAAATTCAAAAATAGAAATAAACAACGCGTTCCGCCTTATAGACCTGATATAATATGAACCGCAACTGCTAAAAAAACCAGGCAGATCATTATTCTCGATCAGCTTGGATGCAGAATCACTGATCTTTGATTTGCTCTCATCAACAGAAGCATAATAAGAATCAAGCTGAATATTGACCATTATGCTCTTTATTTCTCTCTCATTTGTCCTGGTCGTCGTTTCCTCGCCCTTTTTAACAGCTAATTCCTGTTCCTTCTTCTGCAAATAATTCCTGTATGCCGAATTAGCAAGCCTTGAAATATAATTATCTTCACTGCTGCTTTCGCTAATAAACTCATTAAGATCTTTATAATTATAGGTAAAATCGTAAGAAGGCTCAGTAGTTATTATATCTTTGAGACATGTAGACTGGTAAGTATTTGTAGCAATTGAATATCCCCTGCCCAGGACAGGGGTTGTCCCCAGGTTAGTGACCCTGTTATCCTGTATAAGGGTAGGACCAGCCAGGAGAACGCTGCTTACTGGAATAAAATATATCAATAATGACGATATAAAAAAAATTCGTTTGATCATATTATATAACTCTCCTGGAGCAATTAACTTTTCCGGGCTTATAAACTCAATTCCGGAAAATGCTTATATTTTCATATATCGAATAAATCATTGACAAAATAAGTTTCACGCTATTTCAATCTACACAACTTTACTAACTTTTATTGCGTGATTTACTGTCAGATTGATAAATCTGTATTGATAAATACTGCTGGTTTTCAATATAACATAATAAGGATCAATAAATGAAAACACTATTCAAAATCATAATTATAGCAATAATACTATGCATTCCGCTCCTGCTGCTGATCATATCGAATAAAACAAACACCATTACTGCGCAGAAAACAGATAAATTAATGCCACAGGAATCATCTTATGAAAAGGATAATCTTAAATGTGAAGAAGACGATTCCAATTCGAAATGCAATAAAAATGAGCAACCTGCACATAAAAGTAATGATCTGGAACTATTAACAAGCGATAACAAAGAATATCTCCAGTAATTCCGGTCAGTTGTTAGACTCTATATAAATCCCGGATCCCAACCACCATGTTGAATCAACTTTTTCAAAATAACCCAGCTTAGGTGTGATTCTCTTGTTAATTGGATGAAACCAGTAAAACTTAAGCCATCCTGCCCCGTCGCGCTGCAATATTTTTATCATTTCATATATAATACGAATACCATTCGGATCTTTAAGCTGAGATAAATCCTTTCCTATAAGGTTCGGATTTGAACCATGAGACAGACATATTCCATTAAAATCATAAGCATAGATATAAAGCTCTCCGCGATTAAATAACCCATCCTTATCTTTAAACTCATTACAGGCATCCTGTTTACCGTAAATTTTAGCGTACGCCACGGCTTCCTTTACAAAATTCTGCAGATCCTCTTCCGTAATTTTTCTATCATATTTCGGATTATATCTGGAATATCCAATACTAGTTCCAAGTATAATCAATAATATTATACTGAATATTTTTTTCATGCTGTATCTACCTTTTTATACAAATAATTGCCATGTCCTTCTAACTGACCGGCAACTTGTATTTTTTCCTGAGAAACTAATTTTAAAAGAGCCTGTTTAATTACTTTTTTTAGTTTCTTCAGGTTTTGTCCCCTTTCCTTGAACGAAACCGTTCTTTGAACGAAACCGCCTTGCATGCAAAGTGAATTATTATCGAATAAATCATTCTTTTTTCAAATACTTTCCGAATTTAATCCGGAATTCCTTATCCTCATTGATTATAAAACTGATCTTTTCATAATCCGCATTATCAAGGTATATTTTATCCGATCCGTATTTCTCGGGTTTTTGAAAAATAGATATCAACTCCAGTTCAGCTATTTTCCTTGCCTTTTCTACAGCCGGCTTCATTTCCGGTGGAAGGTCTTTATTTTTATAATCTTTGATATATTTATAATATGTATTAATAGCATTATTATTATTGGTTTTACCAGAAGAAATCTCAGTCCCATTCTCTGCCTTGTGCCTGTTTTGTCTTTAACGGTCAACGGCTGGCTCCTGTCTTTTATTTCTGTGCTGGTTATCCAAGAAAGGTCGCTCGGGTTTGTGCTTCTAGCGATATTACCTCATGGCATCTTTGAGATTCCGGCCCTCATTATCGGCGGAGCGGCATCACTGAGCTTCGGCACGGCGGCGATGGTGGCCCTAGTGTCTCCAGAGAAGAGGGGGATGCTGCTGCCCAATCTGAAGCGGAACCTGAGGTATCTCATCATTGCGGGGATTCTGCTGGTACCGGCAGCCA
>CAZVYR010000011.1:6880-28921 GCA_964631555.1 uncultured Leptospirales bacterium | reverse complement strand
TTTTACGGTCAACAATGTAAAAATAACCTTCCTCGTCCATTGTGGCAATATCGCCTGTATAAAGCCATCCGTCTCTCAGGGCGATTGCGGTTTCTTCCGGCTTCTTATGATACATTTTCATTACCTGCGGGCCTTTTATTATCAATTCTCCGCTTTCTCCGAGGGGCATTTCTTTCTTTCCTTTTTTAATATCAACAATCTTGCATTCCGTATCAGGAATCGGTAAGCCTATACTTCCGACCTTTCTTTTACCGCGGAACGGGTTGATATGAGTTACAGGCGAAGATTCTGTCAGGCCGTATCCTTCAACAATTACAGCGCCTGTTCTTTCTTCGAATTCTTTGATCACTTCCACGGGAAGCGGGGCACTCCCTGAAAAGCATCCTTTTATAGATGTAACATCAACCTTCTCAATATTAGGGTGCTCGAGCATACCTATATACATTGTAGGCACAAGAGGCGCAAATGTAGGTCTGAATTTTTTTATTGCTTGCAGAAGCGCACCGGGCTGTGGTTTTGGAATAAGAATATTACTCCACCCGGCATATACGGCAAGATTCATCGATGTAGTAAGTCCGAAAACGTGGAAAAAAGGCAGCGCTCCAAGCATGATCTCATGGTTGGGTACAAACGGTTTAAACCATTCGGCAATTTGCTGCACCTGCTTGCTAAGATTACTGTGTGTGAGTACTGCACCTTTGGAAATGCCCGTTGTTCCACCAGTGTACTGGTACATGGCTGCAGTGTTAAATATTTTTTTTGCAGGATGGGGAGTAGGCGGATACTTGGCTAGTGTCTCTTTCCATTTATAGGTGTTCTCTGCAGACTTCACATCAGCAGCAAGTTTTTTCTTTTTCGCAACAAGGGGAAACAGCAGGCTTGTAGGAAACGGCAAATAATCTCCGATCGATGCTATGATTATCTGTTTAATGCCCGTTTTGGGACTTAAATCAATCATCCGGTTGCCAAGCAGGTCTAAAGTGATAAGAACTTTTGATTCCGAGTCATTGAATTGGTGTTCCAGCTCCCGGTCCGAATATAGGGGATTGTTCATAACAGCAATGGCGTTAATTCTCAGGATTGCGTAATAACCCACCACGCATTGTATTATATTGGGCAAAAGCACAGCCACCCTGTCCCCTTTTTTTATACCAAAATCGATAAGACAGTTCGCCATACGATTCACCATATCATTAAGCTCCTCGTAACTGACCGTATAGCCCTGGAAGTTGAGTGCGACTCTCTCAGGATGCCTGATAGCTGTCTGCTCCAGAAATTCGGGAATTGTCAGGTTTATATATTTCAGCTTGGATCCGACACCCTCATCATAATATTTTTTCCATGGTTTATCATGGTATTGTATTTTTTTTGTTTTGGTTGCCATGTATTCCTCCTCTCCCGTTTTTTCATAATATAAATATAATTTATAAATCTATAATTATAAATTCAAAAGTCAAGCTAAACAAGATTTTTATTTAAATATATATTCAAATATTCATTATCTTTATAAGTAATTTACAAATACCATAAATATTTTAGCAGATAACATGAAAAAAAGATAGAATTAAATATCCCACCCCTGAGAACCGCGTTCGTCTTAAATTCATTCAGATATCGTATGACGTTATGCTTCTCCCTGACATTGTTGCCAATATCCATGTCAGGATGTCATATAACGGTATTTTTTTAAAAAAATACACAAAAAGTCCGTATAAGAAGTGTTTACAATAAATATTATTATTTATGAAATCAAGTTATCGTTCGATAAGGTATATATAGGTGGAGTTATAACTATGTATATACAGATAGTGTTATCTACCCATATCTTTTTTACTTAGTTTTGCTTTAGATCACTTGCGATATGGAGAATCCAATTAAATGACCGATATGAAGAATTATACTCCTAGTATCATGATTGTTACAATTGATCCTGAAATTAGCAATGTGCTGGAGGTTCTATTAAAGAATCTTAATTATAAAATTCAGCTTACAAATAGCAGCTCCGGGGCAATAAAAAAACTGGAAGAAAAAAATTATGATCTGATTTTACTGGATGCGGCTCTGCCCGGCATGAACACCGCACGGGTTATAAATTATATCAAGGAAACATCTCCCGGAACATTAATTATCATTCTGGCGGGACCCGGTTCCAATGAACTGGTAATTGAATGCCTGAACCAGGGGATATATGATTTTTTAAAAAAGCCGTTTGAGAAAGAAGAGATCATTAAGAGAATAAAAAATGCCCTGGATCAGAAAAAACTGAAGTATGAACTGGAACTTGCAAGGGAAAAGCTTATAACCCTGGACAACCGTTACGAATATATCGTGCAAAATTCGCCGGACTTTGTTTACATGCTGGATACACAAGGACATTTTACTTATATAAACGAATCGTCAAAGAAATTATTAGGATGTGAAAAGGAGAAGTTAATAAAGAAACATTATTCTGAAATAATATATCCTGAAGATATAGATAAAGCAAAATTCCTCTTTAATGAAAGGCGAACAGACAACCGGGATTCCAAAACTCCCAAACTCAGGTTAAAAAAATGTCCGATTACTAAAACCGATAGTGAAAAAAAATACGTAGTAGTTGAGCTTAAAGCCAGGGGTATCTATGATAAATCTTCACAACAAAAAGATAAAGTATTTCTCGGCACGCATGGAATAGCGCGGGATATAAGTTATAATTTACAAATAGAAGAGTCATTAAAGCTTCAAAAAGTATATTTCCGGCAATTATTCGATAACACACCGGAAGCTGTTGCCATCCTGGACAATAATGACAATATAGTAGATGCCAATAAAGGCTTTGAGAATCTCTTTCAATATTCCTGTTCAGAGATAAAAAACAAAAATATACATAATTTTATTTCCCCTAAGGATAAGATCGAGGAATCAAAAACAATATCCTCCAGCGCAGTATCAGCCGGATCATTTGAAACAGAAACCATAAGGCTGCGCAAAGACGGCGCCGTGGTGAAGGTTTCCGTCTCAGCGCACCCGGTTATTTTTAATAACAGGCATATCGCGATATATCACATATACAGGGACATGGCCGAATTTAAATCTTCCGAACTGGAACTGGAGAAAACCCTCAACAAGCTCAGAAAAGCAATGGGCGGGATCATCAACGCGATGGTCTCTACAGTAGAAGTACGCGACCCGTATACTGCCGGTCATCAGCAAAGAGTCGCGGACCTTGCCAGGGCCATTGCCCAGGAAATGGGCCTTTCGGACGATGAGATCGACGGAATCCGTATGGCCGGTACACTGCATGATCTTGGGAAGGTAAATATACCGGCTGAAATACTGAGCAAGCCGGGCAGATTATCGGAAATCGAATTCAGCCTTATTAAAATGCACCCACGCGTTGCATACGATATTCTGAAGGAAATCGATTTCCCCTGGCCTATAGCAGATATGGTATACCAGCATCATGAAAGGATCGACGGTTCCGGTTACCCGCAGGGCCTTAAAGGAAAGGATATTTTACTAGCGGCAAAAATACTCACAGTGTCCGATGTTGTGGAATCCATTGCATCACACAGGCCCTACCGCCCTGCACTAGGCATAAAGAAGGCCCTTGACGAAATATTCATAAAGAGAGGTCTTTATTACGATCCGGTCGTAGTCGATGCGTGTATAAAGCTGTTTAAAGAAAAACGTTTCATATTCTCAGAGGATACAAGTCATAAAGAACGAATATAGAATTTCATACCTGTGATCCTGTTCTGAGTCGCTTCCGCTCCGTTTCAGAAACGTATCAGTTCCATTAAAATATTGCTTCCGCTCCGTTTCCCCTCCGTCTCATAGTCGTGACAAAGTCGTCCGGATAGGCAGATTTAACTCCTTCCCCTCCGTTTCAAATCCGTACAAATTACCGGGGGAATACGGGATGTTAAAAGCTGTAAACATAAAAACAGATATAGAAATATCTTTCATTAATTGCGTAAAAAACTAAAATAAGCGCGAAAAGTATATAACATTAATGGAAATTATGTACGATAAATAATACAGGGAGGGAAAACCATAAAGCAATTCCCCGCCTTTAAAATATTTGTTTGATATGGATAATCCCGGAGATTGATTTCTAATGCTAAAAGAATTCGACTACTCATCAAACATCCTGATTGCCAGTATTGATCCGGAGATAAGCAATGTGTTAGGAGTGCTCTTAAACAATCTCAGTTATAAGGTAGAACTTGTGAACAGCGGCAATGAAGCGCTTGAACAGATCAATAGAAACAATTTCGATCTTCTCCTGCTGGATGCGGTTCTTCCGGATATGAATGTAAAACAAATATTGAATTATATCGAAAATACATCATCAGGAACTCTTGTCATAGTGATGACAGGAGAAGTTGCCTCAGACAAACCCGGCGAATATTTGAGAACAGGAGCATACGATTATCTTAAAAAACCTTTCAGCAGGGAAGAGATTCAAAGGAGAATAGAAAACGCGCTGGAACAAAAGAGACTGGAAAAAGAAATCGAAGACATCAATAACCTCACCGAGGTATCGAAAAAGCGTAACTCTTTTATTCAGAATACCGAAGATATAATCTATACTCTTGACTATGAAGGAAGGTTTACTTCGGTAAACGATTCACTTCGGGAAAAGCTCGGGTATAGGAACAACTCCCTGCTGCGACAGCACTATTCAGTCATCATCTATCCTGAAGATATAAAAAAAGCCGTACATATATTCAACGAGAGAAGAGCCGAAGAACGCGGCCTTAACATGATCAGGCTCAGGTTAAAGAAACATAGCGATAATACAGGCAGCAATGATAACCGGTATATAACTGTCGAAATAAAGGCACGTGGCATTTACAACCAAAACACGGAGAGAGAAGAAAAGTTATTCTTGGGAACATACGGAGTAGCAAGAGACGTCAGCGCTTTTCTTGAAAAAGAAGAAACCCTGAAAACCCAGAAGACTTACTTCAGAGAGCTTTTTAATAATTCAAAGGATGCCGCAGTGATCCTTGACAGAAACTGCAGAGTGTTGAACGCTAACAAAACATTTGAGAATATATTTAAATATACTCACACTGAAATTAAGAATAACTCAATCCATGACCTGATATTGCCCGAAAACCTTTCACATGAAGCCGAATCATTGACAAGCTCGATACGGGAGATGGAGTTTATAGAGCTTGAAACCGTCAGAAGAACAAAAGACGGAAGGAACATCAATGTAATGATATACGGCCATCCAATTATATTTAACGAAAAGCACATCGGCTCCTATCAAATATACAGGGACCTCGCAGCACTAAAGCGCAATGAGAAAAAACTGAAAGAAAGTCTTCATAAAGTGCGTGAATCCATGGGGAATATCACAAATGCCATGGTCTCTACAGTTGAAGTCCGCGACCCTTATACGATCGGGCACCAGCAAAGAGTAGCTAACCTGGCAAGGGCAATTGCAAGTGAAATAGGACTGCCAAAGGATGAAATTGACGCTATTCGCCTGGCAGGCACATTGCATGACCTGGGAAAAGTGAATATCCCGGCCGAAATACTCAGCAAACCCGGACAATTGTCAAGTATAGAATTAAACCTGATAAAAATGCATCCCACTATAGCGTATAATATTTTAAAGAAAATCGACTTCCCGTGGGACATCGCCGAAATAGTATACCAGCATCATGAGAGACTAGACGGGTCAGGCTATCCACGCGGGATCAAAGGGAATGATATCGAAATGGCGAGCAGAATATTATCAGTTGCGGATGTTGTCGAGTCCATTGCGTCGCACAGACCTTATCGGCCTGCCCTGGGAGTGAGGAAAGCGCTCGAAGAGATTACAGGCAAAAAAAAGACGTCATTTGATCCGAAGGTCGTGGATGCCTGCGTAAGCCTCTTCTATGAGAGAAATTTTTCTTTTGAAGGCGGTTACCCCTGTAATATAGAAAGCAAGGTATTTCAAGTACCGGCGTAAAGTGCGGCCCTTTTTCACATGCTTTTTTTATTCGTCATATCCACTGGCTGGCCTGTAGCTGCAAGTACATTATACCAGAACCTTGAATTCAGATCTATCTGTTTCCTTTCAGATATCACAAGCTCGATTGGAACATGAGTATAAACATTATTCCAAATACCTATAATCATATCTGTCTTCCCTGCCATCCCCGCGTGTACTGCGAACTGCCCCAGCATTGCGCAGAATATGGAATCATTTGAATTAGCAGGCGTGCTCCTTATCATATAGCTAGGATCAATATATTTCAGGTTGGTTTTAGCATTTATGCTTTTAAAATGCTTATTGATCTTGTCTTTAAGATACAAGCCTATATCTTCCAGTACAATATTACCGGACGCGTCGTACATACTGTACGAATCATCATGCAGAAAATTCTGTCCTGCGCCTTCAGCCACGCATATTACTGCATGGTGACGGCGGTTTAATCTTTTTTCGAGATGGGAAAGAAATCCGTTATCACCATACAGGTCAAACGGCATCTCCGGTACCAGTAAAAAATTTACATCATTCATCGCAAGTGCAGCGTTAGCTGCAATAAAACCCGAATGCCTCCCCATCAGCTTAACCAGGCCAATCCCGTTAGGTGCGCCTTCAGCCTCAATATGGGCGGAGTATATCGCATCCACGGCTTTTGAAACAGCGCTTTCAAAGCCGAAAGTACGCTGTATATAGCTTATATCGTTATCAATTGTTTTCGGCACACCAATCACGGAAATATTTTCCCCACGCTCTTTGATAATTTCCGCTATTCCATGCGCGCCTTTCATAGTTCCGTCCCCGCCGATGGCATATAGAATGTTGACGTCAAGTTCTTTCAGCCTGTCCACCAGAGGGCCCATCTCTTCGGTCCCGCCGCGCGACGATCCTAAAATAGTGCCGCCGTCCAGATGAATTTCCCGTACCATCTGGGGTGTGAGTTCTATAGGATCATAGTTATTTGCTGGATTCAGCCCGTTATACCCGTAACGAATACCCAGAATCGACTTTACTCCATACCTGTAATGAGACTCCATCACAATTGATCTTATAACATTATTCAAACCCGGGCTAAGTCCTCCGCAAGTCACTATCGCGGACCGTACTTTTGAGCTGTCGAAATATATCTTTTCCCTTGGGCCTGCGGTTTCAAAACTGTTAATGTTATGTTTGTTTTCGAATAATTCATTGTCCAGGAAACAGTTATATTTCACTCTCAAGTCGTCAGAGACAAAAAATGATTGTTTGGAAGGATATATATTGAGTAATGGAGAATCAATCTTGCATTTTCCCAGGTTTTTAATAATAGTATTCATCTTATGACCTTTTTAACAGGAAGTACTTTTTCGTGTAAAGCATAGCCGAATAACAATTATCTGTCAAGATTATCATTTCTTTATAATACAAGTGTTACAAAATCGGGCTACTGTAAGGTAAAATAGCTTGTTTAAACATGATATGCCTCTTATTATCGAAAAATATTACATATCTCCCTGATTGTCTTGACTTTATTACAGAGCAAATATAAAATATTCAATTTAGTTTGCCTTAGTTTATTTTTTATATAACGAATAATATTTAACAGTCCAAAAAGTATGCGGTAAAGACTCCATATATAATAATATAATTTATCGATTTAACGGTAAGTTACACAATAAAAAGTCATTCAATCTGAATAATACAGCAGGTTAAAAATTTTTCGGTATTTATATATGCATATTACTAATAAAAAAACCAGGATCAAAGAGCTCGAGAATGAGATCGCAGCATTAAAAGAAAGCAATGCCGCAAATACACAGAGGATCAGTGATCTTGAGTTAATAATGGAAATGTATGAAAAGGTTATTGAATTAAGCCGCCAGGAATTGATGAGAGCCAACGATGCCCTTAATGCCCAGGGAGCTGTATCGGAAATGTCAAGGCAGGAACTCATGAACAGGGACAAGGTGATCAAGGCGCTTCAGTCCATTCTGGATTTCAGCAGCAGGGAACAATACAGGGAAATCAGCATCAATGAAGCCTGGAAAGCTGTATTCGAGCTTTCAAGGGATGAAAGGCTGGAAGCAGAAAAAATAATCAATGCTTTTCAGAATGTAGGTACCCTCAGCGATATGGAAACCAGGCTAAGGGATCAGGAGATCATGGCAATGGAAACAGCAATGGACCTGTCCAGGAACGAAAAAATGGCATATAAGGATATAACTCATGCTTATGAAAGCATTCAGACTCTCTCAGATGCGGAGAAGCTTCATATTCTTGAAAAGTTGAATGAAAAAATACATTTTGATTATGAAAACCTGAAAAAGATTTACTATTTCGATAACAAATAAAAACACCTGTTCCTGGTGCAATATCCGTTTAATTCATTTTATTATAAAGTAAACCCGCCGGTATAAGTTATAATTATATTAAAAATAATAATTGACTCTCTCAACACGGTCAGCTAGTTTAATCACCCGTCGGCATTATATATTAACAGTCAATCCCGCCCTTTTTTAAGGAGAATTAAAGAATGGAAATTAAAATTTTAAAAAATATCTTTGAATCAAATGCCCAGGTTGCAGGTGAAATAAAAGATCTTCTTCGGCAAAGAAAAATATTCATGATCGATATGATGGGTTCACCCGGTGGGGGAAAAACAACAGTAACTGAAAGGATTATAAATTCTTTAAAGGATAAATACAGAATAGCCGTCATAGAAGCTGACGTAAGCACTACCAGGGACTCTGAAAAACTGGCACGCCACGGAATCCAGATTATACAGATAGAGACTAATTTATTCGGCCGTGAATGCCACGTCGAAAGTTCCTGGGTAAAGAAATGCCTGGAGGATTTTGATCTCGATAATATCGACTTTGTGATAATTGAGAATATAGGTAATCTCGTGTGCCCAGCAGAATTTGAGTTAGGCGATGACACGAGGGTCGTTGTCTTAAGCATCACTGAAGGTGAGGACAAACCCGTAAAATACCCCTTGATGTTCAGTTCGTCTCAGACAGTCATACTGAATAAAATAGACCTGCTTCCGTACTTGAATTATGATATCAACGAAGTAAAAGAGAACATTAAATCAGTTAATCCGGGTATGGAAATTTTTGAAGTAAGCGCAGTTACCGGGCAGGGATTTGAAGCTCTTATTAATTCTATAGATGAAAAGATAAGCAGGAAAATCAATTCCCGTTAAGATAATTCCGGCCCGGTCATTGCTGACGTTCGGGTAAGATCATTAACTGATAAAAATGGGATTATTCCTTCCTGCATTCAATATCTCTTGATAAGCCCCTTGCTGATTATATGTCAGGTGTTATCCGGATGCATGGTATTTTTCCTGATCCACAAACAGCAATAAATAAGCCGAACTTTGTATCGAAAAGAGAATTATTTATAAATAATTCAGGGATATCTCCATAACCGCTTCCTCGATAGAAGAATACCTGCCCAGGATATCCTTTTTAATATCATCGATTTTATTATCTCTTCTGAAATCCGAGAGATACCTGAACATTCCGACCCGTCTTCCGATTATAAAGCTCTCTTTATCCTCCCTGTCCATTCCAAGAAACTTGTTTATTATATCCAGCATTTTCTGTTTACCCTGCGGGAAGTCAGCTTCCAGATCTTCAAGCAGGTTCAATATATGATCGCTTACAAATTTGCTTGTAATGCCGTCAAGATTTTCGATCAGAAGTTTCAGTTCTATTACTTTTTCTTCATCTGTTAGGGGAGTCCATTTTTTATCCAGCATCATTTGGTGCAGCGGCGTACCGGGAACAGGCACGGTGGTCCTAATCCTAATGAACGTTGGATTTACAGCGTTTAAAACTTTAGCCGACTCGATTGCGTTTTCCCTCGTAAATTCTCTGCCTCCAAGTCCGGGCATGAAATATTCCGACAGATCGAACCCGGCCTCCATGGCCTTCTGACCGGCAGAGATATGCTCAGCAGCGGTAACGCCCTTCTGTACCATCTCAAGCACGTCATCCGAGCCGGATTCCATCCCGATGTGGATCCGCGAGAGGCCTGCTTCCCTGAGAGCCTTCAGCTCTTCGGGTGTTTTTTTACTTACTGTTTTGGACCTGGCATATGTTGTAATTCTTTGTATGGCAGGGAATCTCTCTTGCAGGTATTTCAGGACTTCAACAATGTCATCAGTTTTCATAACCAAAGAGTTGGCATCCTGGAGAAATACGGTTTTCGCGCCACCGGATATCCACATACCTACGCGGTAATACTCATCCTGAATCTCGATATGCTCATTAGCTGCCTGTAGTATAGATTCCCTGTTTATCCTGCCGTCATACCCGAGCTTTTCTGAAATAGAGATTATGTTCTGCGCTATATTCACAACAGAGTCAATATCGCTTTTTATTTCTTCAACACTTCTTTTCGAAAATTTATATTTCTTGTAAATATGGCAAAAAGCACATTTATTCCACGGACAGTTTCTCGTCAGCCTGAGCAAAAGACTCGCGGCTTCGCTTGGGGGCCTTATCGGGCCTGTTTCAAAACAATTATTCATAAGCGCGCGGAATGAAATGGAATATTGTCATAAATTTTTTTTCTAATTAAGCTTTATTAGCTTTATCGATATACTGCTGTTTTAGTTCGCGTTTAAGTATCTTGCCCGGTCCGCTTTTCGGCAGATCATCAACAATGATGTATTCCTTGGGAACTTTAAAAGGAGCCAGCTTGGTCTTCATATAGGCTTTTACCTTATCAGGAACAATCGTCTTATCCGCTTTTAGTGTTATAAATGCTGAAACACGCTCGCCCCATTCTTTGTCCGGAAGCCCTATGACCGCGCATTCACTTACCTCAGGAACGGTGTAAAGCACTTCCTCAACTTCACGCGGAAAGACGTTTTCTCCTCCTGTGATTATGAGGTCTTTCAGCCTGTCAACAATGTACAGAAAGCCTTTATCATCCAGAACTCCGATATCTCCTGAACGCAGCCAGCCTCCGTCCCAGAACGCCTCTTTTGTGGCTTCGGGATTATTGAGATAGCCCTTCATTACGTTCCAGCCTCTGATGCAGATCTCGCCTTCCTGGCCCTGTTCCAGCATTTCGCCTGTTGAAGTATGCCTGATCTGAACTTCCACTCCGCAGACAGGCTGGCCTACCGAACCCACAACATGCTGTTCGGGGTAATAATGATTAAAAGACACAGGCATAGCTTCGGTCATTCCCAGGGATTCCGCGATAGTAATTCCGGTGATCTCTCTCCATTGTTTTACTATCTCTTTGGCCATACTGGAAGCTGCTGAAAAACAATAACCGACTTTGCCGAGCTTTTTCTTTAGATCGGGCATTCCCAGAAGACGTACATATACGGTTGGTACTGAGAAGAATTTTGTTATTCTGCCAGACTCTGTCCGGTCCAGGATTGGCCCAAGGTCGGCGCTCGGGAGAAGCTCAAGACACCCGGCGCTGAAAACAGTAGCGTTCATAATGTGAATCTGACCGAACACATGATTGAACGGCTGAAAGCAAAGCGCGAAATCATTTGGTGTTGAGTGCTCGTAATAAGCGATGGCTTCACTGGAAAAAGTGATATTCTCATGAGTCAGCATAACACCTTTCGGAACTCCGGTAGTGCCGCCGGTGTACAGTATCGCGACAGTGTCATTACGATCTCTGTCAACTGCTTTAAAATTACCGGAGCCCTTGTCCATAATATCTTTGAGCGTAAGCTCACTATCTTCGGAGCAGATAATCTTTTCAATTATCCCGGGTCCCTGTATCGGTTTCAAATCAGGAATCCTGTTCGGCGTTGTAAAGATCATCTTAGGTTTTGAATGAATCAGCAGGTTATTCAACTCTTCGGGCGTTATTGTGCTGAAGAGTGTTACAGCAGTTGCACCTGTTTTTATAACTCCGAAATATACAGCTAACCAGTCTGTTGAATTCGGGGCACAAAGAGCAATCAGATCGCCCGGTTTGACTCCCATACTGATAAGGCCTGTAGCAACCCTGTTTACCCGGTCATTAAATTGAGAATAACTCAATTCGATATCACCTTCACGGAGTGCAGGCTTATTTGGGAAAAATTGTGTGGATCTCTCAAGATTTGTAGCAAGATTCATAAGTGGTCTCCTTTAGGAGAGAGTTTTATTTGGATAAATATTAAATATTTGCAATGATTACATATGGACAAAGATAAAAATTCTGCCGGGATTGTCAACAAAAAAGGAAAATCGATTATTTCTCAGGAATGTGAGTTTTTGTTGTTCCGGGTACGGATAATTGTTTTCAGGGGAAAACAATCCGGTACTGTTTTCAATTGAGCATAGATTAAAAATACGTTTGACACAAAAGCAGTAAAAAGCAATCTTTTCAACGAAATCAATAAGAAAATATACACGGAGCAGTAAAATGAGTGAAGAAATATCGGACCTGGTAAAGCAGAGAATAGAAAAAATCGAGAATTTAAGATCAAAAGGCATAAATCCGTACCCGGTAAGATATAAAAGAGAAGATTATGCAAAGGATATAAAGGATAATTTTAAAGAGGAAGATCCGCGAATTGTAAATATAGCAGGCAGGCTCAGGTCAAAGAGGCCTATGGGCAAAGCCGCGTTTGCCCATGTCGAAGACATTACAGGCACAATACAGCTTTACGCGAAACTCGACAGCCTTGGAGAAGATGCCTATGAAGTATTTAAATCACTTGATATAGGCGATATCATCGGAATTAAAGGCTCTCTTTTCAGGACAAAACACGGGGAAATAACCATAAATGTCAGTGAAGTAAGCCTGCTCGCCAAGTGCATCAGGCCCCTTCCGATTGTAAAGGAGAAAGAAGGCAGATTATTTGACGAGTTCGCGGACAGGGAGCAGAGATACAGGCAAAGGTATGTTGACCTTATTGTCAGTCCTGGAGTAAAGTCTGACTTTATCATGAGAAGCAGGATCATGCAGGGCATAAGGGAGTTCCTTGTGGAAAAGGGATACCTGGAAGTTGAAACTCCCATGATGCAGGCAATTCCCGGAGGTGCAGCAGCACGTCCTTTTATAACTCATCATAATGCCCTTGATATGGATCTTTATTTAAGGATCGCGCCTGAGCTGTATCTGAAAAGGCTTATTGTCGGAGGTTACGATAAGGTATTTGAACTGAACAGGAACTTCAGAAATGAAGGGATATCCACAAAGCATAATCCTGAATTCACAATGCTTGAGCTTTATGCTGCTTACGAAGATTATACTTATATGATGGATATGGCCCAGGAAATGATCTCCGGCCTGGCACAGAGGTTTCTCGGTAAAATGTTAATCGATTACCAGGGGGCAACGATTGACCTTACTCCGCCGTGGGAGAAACTGACCTTTATAGATTCAATAAAGAAATATACCGGAATAGATTTCAGGGAAATAGACTCAGCGGAAAAGGCGCGCGCTGCAGCTTCTTCTTTGGGCATCAAGATCGAGGATGATCTTTCCAAATGGAAGATAGCGAATGAAATATTCGAGGAAAGGGTTGAGGATAAGCTGGTGCAGCCTACTATTATAATGGACTACCCCAAAGAGCTTTCCCCGCTGTCGAAGTCTATGGAAGATAACCCGGAATTTGTGGAGCGCTTTGAGCCTTACATCGCAGGCAGGGAAATGGGCAACGCCTTTACGGAACTGAACGATCCCTTTGACCAGAAAGCCAGGTTTGAGGAACAGGTAAGGCAGAGAGAAGCCGGGGACGATGAAGCTCAGATGATGGATATGGATTACATATCCGCTCTTGAATACGGGATGCCTCCTGCGGCAGGTATGGGCATAGGCATCGACAGGCTTGTCATGCTCTTTATTGACACAGCCTCGATCAAGGATACCATACTCTTTCCGCTTCTGAGGCCTGAGAATTGATGGGTATTTAGATCCTGCCGTTGTATTGCTCATGATATTTAAATAAGAGAATAAGTAAGTCAACTTGACTGATTTTTTTATATAAATATAGGTTATCTTATCGCTAAATACGTTTAATATTAATAAATTTCACGCCGCAAATAGTCCATCCATGTCCTTTGCGGCTAAAGCAACCTCCATGTTGCTTTGAAATTTATTAATATTAAACATATTTAGCGATTCAACGATAATTTCGGGAATAGAAAGTCAGTCAACTTGAGTAAGTAAAATACTGTCAGTTAAGATAAAAACTATATAGCAAAGCCATGTCTGAAATAATAAACATTCTGCTTATGATCAGCAAAAAGATGGGCTATTTCGGGATAGTCTTTCTTATGACAATAGAGAGCTCATTTATCCCTTTCCCTTCGGAAGTCGTTATTCCTCCTGCCGCGTATCACGCGCAACAGGGTGATATGAATATATTTCTTGTTATATTGAGCGGGATAGCCGGGAGCCTTCTTGGTGCTGTAATAAATTATTACCTGGCTCTTACCCTTGGCCGCAGGATTATATATTCACTTGCGAATCACAGGATCGCGAAGTTTCTTCTTATTTCCGAAGCAAAGATAAAGAAGTCAGAGGAGTTCTTTATCAAGTACGGTAATATATCTACTTTTACAGGAAGGCTTCTGCCCGGTATCAGGCAGTTGATCTCAATACCTGCCGGTCTTTCCAGGATGAATTTAAAGAGCTTTCTGTTTTTCACGTTTTTAGGCTCAGGTCTTTGGACTGTTGTGCTGGCCATGCTCGGATATGCGTCAGGCGCGAATAAGGAATTGTTGCAGGAGTATTACAGGGAAATAACAATATCCCTTGTGATTTTTGTCGCTGTAGTTTTTATCGTTTATATAATAATAAAAAGGCGGCGGGAGAGACATTAGCCCTTGTTCATGTTGAGTAAATAAATTAGGGTCATTCCCCAACATTACGGGAAGAGTTATAAATTTAAATATTGACACTTTGCTTTTTTAATATTCATACTAGTAATTACGAAAAATACTTTACCGGCATTGTGTGCCATATAAATTCATGATATGAAATCAAAACTATTCTTCTTAATCATAATTTTTGCAGGACTGTTTTTTATTTCGTCCGATGCAATTTCTCTTGAAGGCGATGAGCTGATCGGAAAGTTCAATGAACGTTTCAGGAGCATTGATACTATGAAGGGGCAGCTTACTCTCACATACCAGTCAGGGGAAGTCTTCTCAGGTATTTTCATGTATATGAATCCCGGGAAAATATATATAAAGCTGACTGATCCTCCGGGGAAGCTTATAATTACCGACAGTAAGAAATTATGGGTGTATGATTCCACGACCGATGTATGCGGGGTTCAGGAGCTTGAAATGAAAGAGGAAGACGCGGCTAAAGAGCATGGCGAAAAACAAGGCAATGATATTAAAACAAAGCTCAGAGGCGGGATTGAAAGATTCCTCAGGGGTTACGAAGTCAAAAGCGTGTCAAGCGACCCTTTATCCTATACGATTGAAATGGTCAGTGAGAAGAGAAAGTACTCGGATATAAAGCTCGTTATTGACACTAACTTTATTCTTGTAAAAGCTGTCTTTAAAGATAAAAACGAAGACGGGTTCAGTGTGAAATTGTCTGATGTCATTTTCGGCGAGAAAATACCGCCCGGGCTTTTCAACTTTAATGTTCCCGCAAATGCGCAGGTTGTAAAAAATCCCATGGATATTCGGTAGAATATATTTCATGATATAATGAATAATAAATTTATTCTGTTATCCTTATAAGAGACGACTCATCGAAATTTTCGTACGGAGGAAAGCTGGGCGTGGTGTACAGGGTTGGACAATTATGAAAGAATACTGAACAGTATTCGGGTGCCTTCATTTTTCTCCTTACTTCTTTCAGTATCAACAATAATTTTTACTTACTCTTTTCTTTTCAGCTCCCGCCGGGAAACTGCGGGAGGCTTGATATGCGTGTCCGCATCATTGATTCTTCTTTTAATTTATACCAGGTTGGTTAACAGGCGGCGGTCTCAGGGCCGTGACCTATGCCTGGACAGGGATATTCGGCTGCCTGCGCATGGCCATGGTAACCGGCCTGGCAGGAAGGGCCTGACTGCGCTTCATATCGGTATCCCCCTTTTGTTCTCACTCATTATTGTTCTCCGTATCCTTTTTTTATATGACTTTTCTCCTGTAAGCGCAGGAGGGAGTGACGGGTTCAGGGCTGTTGTGCTGTCCGTGAGATCGTTGAGATACAGCAGGGAAGCTGTGGTCAGGTTTGCAGCGTGTCAGGAGTGTACTCTGACTGATAAAAGCAATATTGCTGTGGGCTATGTTGATAAGCAAATACAGGTCAATGCGGGGGATGAGCTTCTTATCCTTACGGAGCCTTCTGTGGTTGAGCCGGGCAGGGCCGGTATTTCGTCTTTTAAAAAAGGCCTGCTGAGAAGGGGCATTCATTATATTTTTTACTTATACGAAGATGCTTTTAAGACAGTCAGGAGAAAGCCTCCGGGTCTTAAAGCCAGGATCAGAAAGTTTATTGAACTTAACTTTGCGGAGCTTTTCAGCGGGGAGACTGTTCCTGTGCTGAAGGCGTTGTACTTCGGGAACAAGAGCTATATTGATAAATCGACTCTTGCGGATTTTAAGAGGGCAGGGGTGCTGCATATTCTCGCGGCAAGCGGGCTTCATACGGGTATTGTCGCGGGCGTGCTGTTCTTCCTGCTCATTCCGCTTATGGCTGACAGGAAAACGATCCTTGTAATAATATGCGCGGTCTTATATTTTTATTTGTATATCACTGATATGCCTGTGTCCCTCTTAAGGGCGTTTGTGATGTTTCTGATATTCACGATACAGTATATTCTTGATCTTGAAAGAAATATTCTGAATACGCTGTTTCTTACTGCTCTTGTTATTCTTGTTATCTATCCTTTTGAGGTTTACAGCGCAGGGTTCCAGTTGTCGTTCGGTGCCACGCTTGGGATCATCCTTTTTTATAAATTCTATGAACAGGCTTTTTCTTTTCTGCCTGGGAAAATACGCGGGGCTTTATCAGCCACCCTGTCTGCACAGGTGTTTGTTTTGCCTGTGATCTTCGCGCATACGAAAGAGATTAATCTTGCGGGCTTTGTGTCGAATGTGCCTGTTGTTTTTACAATGTCTGTTACCCTGGTATCCTCTATTGCTGCTAATTTGGTATCTGTTGTTTCATCTCATGCCGCTTCTTATATAGCGGCAGTGACCGACAGCCTGTACCAGTTAAGCGTTGTTATAATTAAGACTCTATCAGGAATAAACGGTCACTTTATTCCGGGCAGCCTGGCTTATTACCTGCTGCCGGGTTATGTTCTGCTGCTGCTTCCTGTGATCCCGGGAATCAGGAACAAACGTGTGAAGGCTGCAGGCGTTATCCTTTCGGTTGTTTTTGTATGGTGGGCACTGGATCATGATCATCCTTTAAGTGAAAAGAAGATCGCGGTCGGCGGGACGGGCGGCTCGCAATATATGCTGATAAAGAGGCCGGGCAGGAGTATGCTGCTCGGTGAACTGAGCAGCATACGGGAGGCTGAAGTTCTGTCTGCGTATATCAACCGGAACAATATCAGGGATATTGATCTTTATATTCCTGTGCCTGATTACCGGAACCTGAGGGCTTATTCTTACCTGGTCAGGAAAAGCGTGATATCGGGATGCTGCATTTCAGAGGATTTCAGGTTTTCTGGATATTTTGAAAAGTTCTGCAGGCTGCTGGATGCCGATAAAATTGGATTGCGCATAACGGACCTGAAGGTCAGGAGAATAGATACAGGTTATGAGCCGGGCCCGGATTTTATTAAAGAGATTTTCAGTTCTCCGGGAGAATTTGTACATGAGATATTGTATGTGCTTGGAGCAGGGGAAGACACGTATGGCTTGATGCGTGAGATTCTGGCAGGAGAATATGAGATGGAGTTCCTGGATTGATGATATTCATCATCCGGGGCTGAGGTTCAGGCTTTTTGGGCGCGTATTTATGCCGGATAGGAGCATATACGAAGGTGAAACGGAGGGGATTCGCTCAAGGAGCGGAGAAGAGTTCCAGGTTGCAAGTTCCAGGTTCCAGGAAGGAGAGTTGGTATTTAAGTTTGATCCATCTGTTGAGGGGTGATTATTTGCCTGTGCCCTCACCCACCCGAGCCTGACGGCCGGCCACCCTCTCCTATGCTCCGCACGGGCGAGGGTTCTGTTTTGTTTAAGGATCATATATCCGGAAATAAACAAATTGTAACCGCTCATGTTCAGGTGGCGGGCTTTGCGGGTGTATGTGTATTGTTCGTCCGGTGACATGGCCTGCCATGAGCGCACGGCATCGCCGAAGGCACGGCGCACAACGCGCTGGGCTTCGGTATCGGGATTGCGCGGAATGACGTGGACGCGCACGCACTGCCGGCCGCGCCTCGTGTAAAACACGACGTTACCTATGCGTCCGCGGATCGAGTTTATTAAGATGTTCGGTGTTGCTGTTGCCATTGTTTTTTTTCCTTTCGTACCTTTCAGTTCCGCTCAAGGCACTTACTTAATAAGAGAACTATATTTTATAAATAAGAGGCAAATGACTCTGTCCCCCTTCCAAACTAGTATACGTAATCATATTACATATTTAATGATCTGATTACCGGGAGAGAGTATTTTATAAGCGTTTTATTTTTTTACCCTCTACTTATATATACAATTTCACCTTACACTTTTTGGCTGTTTTTGGAAAATTTCAGGGTATTTTTTTAATTTTTTTTGGGGATTTGAAAAAAAATGTCTGAACAACAGATTACTATGAGCATAGCTCATAGTAATCTGTTGTTCAGACAATGGGGTCTATGAATAATAAAATATAAGTTGTATTTAAAAAAATATATGGTAATCTTGGTTACTGCTTTCTTTGACGTGCATTAATATATAAACAATTACTGGAGAATAATATGAAGAAATATTTTCTTTTTGTTTTAATAGCAATGTTTAGCGTATCAGCAGGATGTAAAAAACAGGATGTGTCGTGGGACGGAAAGATTTTATTTTTTACCGGCAATGTTCTTATTAACGATCAGCAGGCTGTTATTGAACAGATCATTAAACCAGGGGAGGAAATTGTGACGTCCACAGGTTCTGTATGCGATATAATATTTAATGAAAAGAATATTATAAGAATAGCTGAGAATTCATCTGTTGTATTAAACCTGAGCGATGAAGAGAAGAATCTGGAACTTAAGCAGGGTGCTGTTACTAATGTGTTAAAGAAGCTTATTAGGACTGACAAAGATATTTTTAAAGTTATAACGCCGGCTGCTGTTGCTGCAATACGCGGGACTTCATTTTTTGTAAAGATTGAAAATCAAAATGCGACCTATATTTGTGACTGTAATGGTGTACTGGAAGTCAGCGATTTAAGAGGCGAAAAGAGTCAGACTCTTGAAGCAAGTCATCATAAGGCTGTAAGAATTAGCAAAAATGGCTCAGGCTTCATTATATCAGAAGCAAAAATGCTGTATCATGATGATGCCGGTATGCAGGCTCTTGCTGATAAGATTAAAGTAAAAATAGACTGGAGTGTGATTGACAAGAATAATTAAAGAAGTACGGTTGAGGCAAATTATCTGCATTGCAGATTAGAATAAAGACAGGTGTTTAATCGAATAATATAAGAAACATATTTGACTTGTTACAAAACTGGTTTTTCCCCACCGCAGGCGGGAGAAAATCTTCATATTTTAGGAAAAATGCAACAACACTATTATTAAAAAAATAAAAATTAAAAAGGTAAGAAAATGGATCAAAATTTATCTCTTATTTTAGCAATTGTTTTTATCATATTAGTTTTTTCCGGTATCCGGATCATCCGGCCAACCAACAGAGGTTTAATCGAAAGGTTAGGGAAATATCGAAGATTCGCACAGCCTGGTTTTCACTGGATAATTCCGATTATCGATAAATTATACAGGGTTAATATTACCGAGCAAATGATAGATGCGGATCCCCAGGAAATCATTACTAATGATAATTTAAATGCAATGGTTGACGCGCAGATTTACTTTAAAATTAAAGAGGATGAAGTAAGTGTTAAAAACTGCCAGTATAATGTAAATAATGTAACAAACCAGATAGTAAATTTAGCCAGAACAACTTTAAGGAATATTATCGGTACACTGACTCTTAAATCTGCGAATAGTGAAAGAGGGAAGATCAATGATGAACTGCTGAAAGTTTTAGTTAAAGAGACAAAAAACTGGGGAATCGAGATAGTCCGCGCTGAATTAAAGCAGATTGATCCGCCCAAGGACGTTCAGGAAACAATGAATAAGATAGTAAAGGCAGAAAACGAAAAGATATCTGCAATCGATTTTGCCACAGCGGCTGAAACATTTGCAGACGGTGAAAAGAGGGCTTCTATTAAAAAAGCCGAGGGTATAAGGCAGGCAAGAATTTTGCAGTCTGAAGGTGAGGCTGAAGCTATCAGGCTGGTAAATGAATCTGCAAACAAGTACTTTGTCGGAAATGCCCAGTTATTAAGAAGACTGGAAACGGTTGAGACTGCACTGAAAGATAATACAAAGGTCGTGGTGCCTGCTGATAAAGAGCTCATAAATGTTATCGGTGAGATGGCAGGAGTGTTGCCGGTCAGGGAGAAGTAGGTTGATCTTAAATATCGCGGAAATCTATATGATAACTGAACGGTATGTTAAAGCTAATGCTTATATAGAAAAAGCAGAAAAATATGTCTATAAACATGTAATGCAAAAATATATAAGTGAAACTATTTTAAATATGACGTGTTGGATAACTGGTCAGATAATACAGGAAGTTCAGCAAAAAATACTGGATTTTTATCATATAATCCCGGATGATAAACAGGAAAGAATTGTTTATTAGTTGGAGTATATTGGGCTGACATTTTTATTATTACAGATGATGCCGGTTTAAGTTTAAATCCTGATTAAATTTTAAATTTCTATACGAGGCAACATATGCTACGGCAGAAGTTACAATTAATTGCAATTCGTAATAATAAATACTGAATTTGTATAGATGAAGACTACACAATATTTTAAATATACAAGTAAACGTCCGGATCGTGCACAGATCAAGGAAGTTTGGATAAAATCAGTTATTGAAAATCCAGAGAAGGTAGAAATCCAATCCGACGGCAGGATCAGGAAATGGGCCTGGATATCAGAAACCGGAAAATATTTAAGAGTAATTTTACTTGAAGATGGAGAAACGGTTCATAATGCTTTCTTTGACAGATCATTTAAGGAGATATAAAATATGAAAGTAAAATATTTTACTGATACGGATACTGCACATGTTGAATTCATAGATAAAGAAATCCACGAGACAAAAGAAATCAGTGAGAATATCTATATAGACATTGATGAGAAAGGCAACATTGTCAGTATGACTATAGAACATGCAAAAAATAGCGCCAGGCTCTGGGAATTCTCGTATCAGGAGATGTCTGACCAAACAGTATAAAGTATTGAACATCACTTTACTCGCATCAAAGTAAAACTGAATAAATTATTAGCTTTATTATAACAAATTACAAATCAATAAAGGAATGCGATAGCCACCTGAAACAACTGGACAGGGTTATCAGTCTTTTTAAAAAAATTCCTGCTTTTTTGTTTTCAAAGTCTGTCACAGATCATACGTTTTTTTGCAAAATGATTGTCGGTGAAATGAAATATATCCCCGAATCCGTTATTCCGGTTTTATCCAGAGTTAATTAAAACTCCATATCGGAGGCAAAGAATGTTAAAAAGAAGATTAGGCAAGACAGAGCATAAGAGCAGCATCATTACTTTCGGAGGCTATGCCCTGTTAGAGGTCAGCCAGAAAGAGGCAGACGCTGCTATTGAAATGGCCCTTGATTCAGGCATAAATCATATCGATGTTTCGCCGTTATACGGTCAGGCAGAGGCGCGCCTGGGGTCGTGGTTTAAAAGGCATGGCAACAGTTTTTTCCTTGGTTGTAAAACAACTGAACGAACTAAGGCAGGAGCCTGGGAAAGCCTCAGGAATTCTCTGGAAACTTTGAATGCAGATCACTTTGACCTTTTCCAGTTTCATATGGTGGACCGGAAAGAAGAACTGGATACGATTTTAGGACCGGATGGCGCGATTGAAGCTGTTTTAGAAGCTAAGGAGCAGGGACTT
>CAZVYR010000011.1:0-6870 GCA_964631555.1 uncultured Leptospirales bacterium | reverse complement strand
GATTACAGGCCATCATCCTCCTCTTTATAATGAAGCACTGCAGAAATTCGATTTTGATACTGTGCTGTTCCCAGTTAACCGCGTGCATGCAGCACATTTTACCGACTGGAACGACTGGCGACCGCTGATTAAGACAGCACGGGAAAAGGACGTCGGACTGATAGCTATCAAGTCCGTAGCAAAGGGACCTTGGGAAGATCAGGATGTTGAAAGTCATAAATATCAGACCTGGTATGAACCTTTTGATCAGGCGCAGGAAATCGAAAAAAGTCTTCGGTATACACTCAGCCAGGAGATCACTACCACTGTTACTCCAGGCGAGCTGAAGCTTTGGCCTAAAGTCATAGAAGCCGGACTCCGGTTCAAGCTGTTGACTGAAGAGGAAGAGCAGCAGGTGGTCTCGGAAGTTGAACAATATCCACCTTTAGCCTTTCCGGAGATGTAATTTTTTTCTTTAAAATTATAATACTATTGAATCTGTCTCTTGATAATATTTGTTTATATTTGGTTGTTGGTAATAAATTTTCTCTGTAAATATATAAAGGAATAAACGCCATGATCAAAATTTTGGTTATTATCGGAGCACTTGGGTTAACGGCCCAGGCAGTCATTGGTTTGAGTTTTTTTATCTCATGTATCCTGGGAAAAGAGCCAAGAGCGACCCTGTTCGCTTTATTGCAGTTTGTTGGTATGATTATATTACTAACAGTCTTCCTTTTTCTTGCATGGCTAGGATTTTTTAACACCGGCATTGGCAAGGGATTCCTTTTTGCGGGATATATATTTACTGTACTGGCTGTTTTTTTTCTTTTTAAAAAGGCCGGGCCGAATCCCAGAGCCATCCTGGGAACAAAAGGCATAATAATCCGGGATGTAAAACGATTTGATGAAAGAGAAACTATGTTTGCGCGGTCAGGATCCCTCCGTCCCGGATCAAAAGAGTATGAAGCATTTTACGCAAAGTATCCGGAATACAAGACATTCGATGATGCCCGGCGTGAGAAAGGAGTCCCAATGGGACATGCCGGCGCAATCGATAGTCCTCATGGTAATGTAAACGTAGCCATGATGATGGCTTCTTCCAGTTTGCCGGTTTATCTTTCCGGCCCGGATATCGTCAAGCCTGAGCCGCATATCGCGTTAAGAAAAGAATTAGCTGAGAATAAAAATGTCTTAACCCCTGAAGAAGCTTCAGTAAGAATAAAAGGATATGCAGGCATGCTGGGGGCCGAGCTGACCGGGATCGCGGAGCTGAATCCGCTCTGGATATACTCCCATCGCGGAAGGATTGTTAATGAGGACTGGGAGGACTGGGGAAAAGAGATTCCGGTAACGCATCAATACGCTGTCGTGTTTGCTGAAGAAATGTCTCCGGATATGATTGGCCCGGCCCCGCATACACCTACTTCTCTCGAGAGCATGCAGAACTATGCGAAAGGTGCCTATATATCAGTTCAGGTCGCTTCTTTTATTGCAAATCTGGGATACTCGGCTACAGCGAATCATTTCAGGCATTACGAGGCCCTTATGGTGCCTTTAGCCGTGGACGCTGGTCTGGGTGAATTGAGCCGTATGGGGTATCTTATTACAAAAGACTTTGGGCCAAGAGTCCGGCTGAGTGCTGTGACTACAGATATCCCCCTTATCACCGATAAACCAGTGGATATTGGTGTTGAGGAGTTTTGCCGGCATTGCAGAAAATGCGCGGTTTGTTGCCCGTCTCAATCAATCCCAATGGATGAACAAGTTGAAGTTAACGGTACTCTTCGCTGGAAAATAAATGAAGAGACCTGCTATGAATACTGGGGAAAGGTTGGGACAGACTGCAACGTATGTATGCGGGTATGCCCCTGGAGTCATTCCAGGACATTCCCCCATAGTTTGATCATGAGTATGATTACACGCAACAAATTATCCGGGCGTCTTTTTTCCTTTATGGACGATATCTTTTACGGGAAAAAACCCAGGCCTAAGGATGGACCTGCATGGGCACATTTTAGAGCTTAAAACACTTACAAATATAATAAAATTAAAAATATAAAAAATGTTGACATATTATTATTTTATGCCTATAATTTGGTAGTTTTAAAAACCAATAATTCGGAGATTAATATGAAGAAGTTATCAGTATTTTTTATCACGTTTGCTTTAGCTGTTTTTTTGTTTGGATGTGTTTCTATACACAGTGTTGGAGTCAGCAATGTAGCTCCTAATGAAGGGACGGTTAAAACTGCTGAAGCATCCGGGTTTGGAGTTTTAACATTAACAGTTCCAGATGCTGCAAGTTTGGAAAAACAGGCAATAGCAAATTTAAAGGCTAAAGGAGCAACAAAAAATATTATCATTAGATTACAGATGAGAAATTTTTTCATTGTTCAGCAGTATGTAGTTATTGCAACAGGTGAATAAAATATCATAGCAACTGCTTTTAAAAAAAGGCTGCCTTCTAAGGCAGCTTTTTTGGGATATGAAAGTGTTCGGCAAAATCCATAAGAATTGCGTTTAATGTCCCAATTTTCAGATGGCAGTGGTTGGGGAAGGAAGATATCCGGACTCCAGTCTTTCCCCTGTATCAGGAGAAGAAGCTTCGGATTATCTAAAACGTGCAGAAGAGGTATATCAATGGTTGATGAATCGATTGTAATAGTTGTAAAAAAATATTTAAACAAACTGAAAGACACGGGTTTTGAAGATTGTTATGCTATTATATATGGTTCTTATGCAACCGGGAATAGCAATATATGGAGCGATATAGATGTTCTTATAGTTTCGTTTTTATTTGATAAAGGACATAACCGTGAACATGTGAATATACTCTGGAGAACTGCTGCTGCTATAGATAGCCGAATAGAACCTTTCCCGGTTGGCAAACGGCAATATGAAAATGATGACAGCAACGCTTTTATAGAGATAGCGCGCCGCAGCGGCCAGATAATATTACCTGCTGCATAGCTTCGGCGACGCTGTGCGCTCATGGCAGGCCATGAGCTCTGGCGAGAAATATACGTAAATAAGAAAAGCGCGCTAAATGAACATGAGCGGGTACAACCTGTTTATCTCAGGATACATAAAAACAAAAATTTACTAAACAAAGCCTGCAGGTTCAGCAGTTTTCTTGTGCTCCCATCGGTCGCTGAGCGAAGCCGAAGGGCTATCCCCTCCGTTTCAAAGTCGTATATAAAAGCATACGGCATAAATGCCTACCCGGAACGCCCGAAACTTCGTCCCGGGTAATAAAAAGCAGTAGTACAATAGCAATAGTTCGGATTATTTAAGCGGTACCCGGCACGCGAAGCTGTCAGCCGATTCCACATCTCCGCCTGTATATACGGGAATTTTTGGCCATACGCAAAGTGGCCGTGAACGGGTTTTGCTCCATTCAGCCGGCAGTTCTGCGTTATCCGCGTCGACACATGCAGAAAGTTGATCCGGGGCAATGCCTTTTTCAACCCAGTCTATAAGAGCGGTAAGTGCGTCAAACTGGTCAGTGGCACATCCTCCCGAACAATGACCCATTCCCGGTATTACAAATAAGCGCACAAAATCATCAGCATGTCCTCTGTAATTAGCCTGAAGTTTTTCGTACCAGTTGATAGTATCATTAACAGAAAAAGCACCGTCACTCTGACCGTGATAGATAAGGAGTTTCCCGCCTTTCCTGTGAAAATCCTTAAGCCTGGGATTATCCACATCAGGAGGAGTCATGAATTCCATGGCAGATTCAGTGAAAGTCTCGTCCGTAGCATAGATCTTCGGAGCATCAATGTCGAAATTAAAGTTCGTCAAAAAGCTTACCAGCCCTTCAGCTGTGCCTGGTGTCATAGTAGGAGGAGTAGTGAAAATATAAGAGAGCGAGCCCCCGCCCAAGACAACGATTAAAGGAAGATTGTCCCAGAATGGAAAACCGCTTGAAAGTTTCCAGAATTTCCAGCCGGAATCCCCGATACCAGGATCGTATGGCCAGTCGGAATATAACTGTTCATCAGCCGAGTTCTTAGGCCCGCCCATAGAACGAGACAAAGCTGTTTCCTGGCCAGGTGTCAAACCTGCTGTTGAAAGATCAAATACTTTCTGGCATTTTTTAAGGTCGGCTACAATGCCGTCTGCGACTCCGTCAAGCTCGTCGCACGCGTTGAGTATGGCGTCTGCTACCGCATCCATATCCGAGTCTGAAAACGCCGAAGTGAAATCAGGATTGGCAATTTGAAAGCTCTGGACGTCCCATGCATGCTGCACCGCTGTCTTCGGCAAATTAAAGCCCGGTGATCCTGCAAGTATCCCATCAAAATATTCCGGAAAACGCGAAGCTGCTACCATGCCGTGGCGTCCTCCGTTTGAACAACCGATCATGTAGGAGTACACAGGCTTTTCCCCGTAAAAATATGCTACAATATCCTTTGCAATAGGCGCCATTGTGCCTGTAGCATTGTACCCGTAATCGTACCTGGCCTGCGGGTCAAGGCCGAATGCGCTTCCCTGGTTCAGCCCGAAGCCGGCATTCGCAGGGTCTGCCCCGTCATGTCCCGCGTCTGTGCTCACAACCGCGAAGCCGCGTTTCAGGGCACTATTGCTTCCCGTAGCATTAGAGCCACCCTCAGCAGGTACTACGGCACCGTCGGCACCGCCGTTCCCCTGGTACATGAAACGCTTGTTCCATTCAACAGGCATTCGCAGCTCAAAACTAATAGCATATGTCTTGCCGTCAATTCCTGTTCTCTCGTTTACCTTGCCCATTACCTTACAATAAGCGCAATAATCGGCATCGTCGGTAACAAGTTCGCTGCTTGTAATCTGAACATTATCCATCCCAAGATTTTCACTAGTGATTTCCTCGCAGGTGTGCGGACTGAAAACAAACCAGCACCCGCATAATGACACAGCCATTATGAGGGCGATAAAACAAAATGATAGCTTTTTGTGATTCATCTTTTCACCTCTTTTAAATTGAGTAATGCGAAAAAATATCAAATGCCGGTCACAAGTAATCTGATTCAGTAACTAAAGATTATACTATCGCATATATAGAATTCACTTTATAATGAATTGAGAATGAAGATCAAGCAGGAATTAGAGAAAATCCTAATAAACTTAAAAAAAAAGAAGATTTTTATGAAAATTATGAAACCATGTAAGGAGAGCTAAAAATATTGTTTAAACATATCTCAGACCTTTATATAATGCAGAGAAAAAATAATATTTGAAGCCTGCGAAGGATAAAGCATCAGTATTTAAAAGAAATACTTAATAATATAGCTGCAAATACATGGCAGCCTATGATTATGCGAAATAATCACAAATGCTTTAATTGTAACAGCCTAATCTTATTTTATTTTTAAAATACACAAAAGATTCCCAATTATTGATTGCAGGATAATTTAATGTCAGTAAAGTGGGAAAAACTATATGGTTACCCGGATTGAATGATTATTTATTTTACTGAAAGAAAATAGTATAGACTTACAATCCATATTATTAAAACAGCAATTATTTTAACAAAGGAGAAACAATGATGGACTTGAAAGGAAAAGCAGCTCTCATCACAGGAGGCGGAAGCGGGATCGGCGCAGGCATTGCCAGGCGGTTTGTTAAGGATGGAGCGAAAGTATGCATTGCCGGCCGCAGAAAGGAAATGCTGGATAAAGTTACCGAATCATGTCCGGAAGGGACTGTTGTAATCTGTCCGGCGGATGTTACCAAGCTTGCCGACGTTGAACGCATGGTTAAAACGATCATTGATTTCGCAGGCAAGCTGGATGTTCTGGTCAACGACGCAGGAATAGACAACCCGGCTAACATTGTAGATATCGATCTTGAATTGTGGCATAAGGTCATCGATACCAATCTGACAGGCCCGATGCTTACTATAAAACATTCTATCCCGCATATGCTTAAAGCAGGTGGCGGTTCCATAATCAACATAGCATCATTAGCCGGAGTCCGCTGCATTCCGGGAATGCCCGCTTACTGCGCGTCCAAAGCAGGCCTTATCATGCTAACACAGCAAGTCGCCCTTGACTACGGCCCGTCAAAGATACGCAGCAATGTAGTATGTCCGGGCGCAGTTAAGTCATATCTGGAAAACCCCCCTGAACCACTGTCGGACGAAATGAAGACAAAACTCGCTGACTCCTTCGCGCTCATGACTAAATTTTCTCCCATGAGAAGAGCAGGCAGCACAGCCGAGATTTCAGGGCTCTGCAGCTTCCTGGCCAGTGACGAATCGACGTTCATGACCGGCGCAGTCCTGATGGTAGACGGTGGTACATCAATAGTGGACGTCAACGGAACTGCTATAAGCACATCCGGCATGAGCTGGGGCGAGGGTAGGTAAAGAACTGAAGATTTCCTGTCTGTATCTTAATTATTGGACAAATTTTATTACCGGGTATATAATTATATTGCAGGAAAAGCCGGTTATTGCGAGTCTCTATTTCGAAGTTGTAATACTTATGAACAATTCCTGTAATTTTAATATATACGAGCCCTGAAAATGTCAATTTTATCCAGAAGAATAGTATCTTATTTAAACGAAAATGATTCCCCGTTTACAGTCCAAAACATTGCAAAGGCTTTAGTGTCCCTGCCGGTTAAGGATAAGAAATCCGGAAAAGCCGGTAAAAAGAAAAAGAAGGGATCTCGCCAGGACGAGGCATATTCAAATATAAATGAGGTACTTCACGCATTTTATTTAATAGGACTGCTGGATAGAAAAAGAAAGATATATTTTAAACACAGGCGATTCAGTTTATTCGGCAAAGTGATAATAAATTCCTCAGGAAATGCTGTCGTTAAAACGGATGAAGAAGACGAGATCATTATACAAAAGGAGTTTGTAAAAAAAGCGCATAACGACGACAGAGTGGAAGTCCT
>CAZVYR010000010.1:23853-29135 GCA_964631555.1 uncultured Leptospirales bacterium | reverse complement strand
AAAATTTTGTTCAATATCATTTAAAGGCCCGGAAACATCCGCATATACCAATACTTCCCCGGACTCCGTGAATTTAACAGCATTGCCGATCAGGTTATAGAGTATTTGCATTAAACGGTTTCCGTCGGCATACACTAACGGAATGTCATCCCTAATATTATTTTTTAATTCAAGCGGTTTCCCGTCAAGAAGCGTCCTTGAGAAAACCAGTACAAGCTCAGTGATCTGTTTTAAGTCAACCTGCTTCTTCTCTAGCCTGAAATCGCTGTTCTTTATTTTTGACAGATCCAGTATATCATTAACAAGATCAGAAAGCCTTTTACAACTTGCAATAATCAGGGAAAGATTTTTCCTTATGCTTCCGGAAAGCTGCCCTGATGCCCCTTCAATTAAAGACTCAGCCAGGCCTATGATGCCCATTAGAGGCGTCCTGAGCTCATGGGATGTATTAGAAAGAAATTCGTCTTTTAACAGATCGAGCTTCCTGAGTTTCTCAAGAGTTGTCTGCTGTTCCTTATACAAACGCGCGTTTTCCAGAGAAATAGCTGCCTGGCTCGATATTGTTCTCAGGATTTCCAGCCTCTCAGGCGTAAATGCTCCAATTGTAATATTATTCTCCAGATACAGTATTGCCCTTAAGTTTGAGCTTGTTTTCCTGTAATAATTAAAATCCGTACATAAAATAGATTTCGGCTTATTTTCTAAAATATAAAGATCGTCTATAAAACTGCTCTCCGAGGCATTATTCAAAACAATATTCTCACCGGTCCTCGCAACAAAATTTACAATTGATTTGGATATATCCTTACACCGTTGAAGCGGTACGGAATGCAGTACCTTTATCTCATCCTGGCCGACCTTCCCCTCTCCTTCAATATATAATGAATCGTTTTTTTCCATCAAAAGAAATGCTTTTTGAGCACCGGAACTCTGCAAAACGATTTTCATTATTATCTGCAATAACTTATCCAGATCAATTTGTTCGGAGATTGCCTGGGAAACCTTTAATATAGTTACAATATCAAGCGAACTTGAGTCGGATACATGGCTTGCTTCAACCTCCTGCTGCTCCCGGGTATTATCAATATCCTGGAGTTCCACATGTTCATTTTCTGCTTTAAAAAAAGCCGCGAATTCTTCCTTTAACCGGACGGCTTTTATGTTTATTCCGCATTCCATATAAGAATTATATGCTTCAATTAAATACATCCGGGCGATTTTCTCAAGACCCCATTCCAGATAAAATCTGCCGGCCAGTTCATTTGCGATTGCTTTATCATTTATATAATTATTGCTTTGTGCCAATTGTATGGACGACTCGTAGTACTTCATCGCACTTTGCCTGTCCCCGGCTAACCTGCTCATTTCAGCGGATATCAGTAAAAATTTATGACTGAAATTTTCCTCGCAGCTTTTTGACCATTTCTTCATTATCCTGCGGTTTCTTTTTAAAAGATTCCATAACCTGGCCCTGTTATGTTTCTTATCCCTGTAAACCGCGGATATAGACAGCGAGTAATAATATATATGTTCAGTAATAAACAGTGTTCCTGACGGGATAGCCAGGCCTTCAAGCTCCTCGGAATATGCGAAACATTCTTCGTAATTCCCTGAGAAATACGACATCTTTACCCTGTTATGAAGATGATTGCATAATTCATGGGGCATATTGTTATTTCTAAGAGTAATCAGACGCTGGTCATAATCATAATTATAGGTTGCCAGCTTCCCTGCTGAATCCGGCAAACCTGTCAGATATAAATACGTATAGTAATTATCAATCAAATTGTAAATAATCAACGGGTCATTAGTGCTTTTTATAAATTCTTCATATTTCAGGTATTCATTAAAAATTTCATCCAGATTGTTTCCCAGTATAATCCGGTGCATTGCTATATTGTTTATACAATGCCCTGAATAAATAATATTTCCCGAAGTAAGCGCAATCTCATAAGCTTTTCTGTATAATTCAGTACAATGCTCTGCATGCATTTTCCAGTGCTGCACGAAATACGCGAACATAAACTCAAGCTGGCTTGCGAACCTTTTATTATCGTACTTCTTGTTTAAACTAAGCGCTAATTCCCCGAATTTATAACCGGATTCAAGATCACCCAGGCTGGTCCCTATAATTACACCCAGAGCGACGTATGTCGGACCAGCAAAATCCGTATGGCCGTATTTAAGATAATAATTGATAATAATAAGAACTATCAATGCAAAAAGATTTTGATTGATATAGAAAGCCGGCGTACCGAGGTTGGTGAGCAGTTCCAGATAAGCGAGCTTATCAGTATCATGCAATTCTTTATGATATAATAAATCCTCAATCTTTGTTTTCCTGGTATTCCATTTAAACTTAGCCAGTTCATATATAAGTCTCAGCTTAGAAGGATTTTCACTCAACCTGATACCAAATGCCTCAACTGCTTTGATACCAACCCTGACAGCCTCCCCTGTCTTCCCGATATTGGTATACATTATAACCATGATATTATAAATATTGACTTTCTCAATATCACCGGTTACCTTTTCCAGCAGGAGATTAAATATCTGCTCGGCTTCCTGAAAATTGCCGTTTACATATTCGCATTCTGCGAGTTCTTTATAAATAGAGTATGTCAGGCTGTACATTACTGCCCATGGATTATCCGGAAGCAGGTCCCTGCCTGATTTTAAATAATTGAGCGCTGAAGCATACGCTGTGGATTCCTTTGCTTTCTTGCTGGCGAGCAGGTTCAGCTCCGCTAATTCGTTTTTCTCACTCTGCTCAGTCAAAGCTCCGCTTCCATAGTTCAATTGATTCACTATGTAGAAAATATTATCCGTGAAGTCTTTTTGTTGTTTATTGCCTAAAACGACTTTTCCGATTTTGAAGTGCAGGTTTATTCTCTCTTTATCACTAAGAAATGAATATACAGCCTCATGAATCCTGTCATGATTAAACCTGTATGCTTCTCCGGAAAAACTGATAAACCCCTCATTTACAAGCTCTGCCATATCGGCTACACATTCCAGCACGCTCTTGTTAAAGACCCTGGACAGCATCTCAGCGCTGAAATTGCTGCCCATACACGCGCAAAGTTTGAGCTTCTCCTGAATATGCACGGGAAGTTTCGTAAATTTACTTGCGAGCAACTCGATTACATTATCAGTTGCACTTATCTGGTTTATAGCTTCAATATCCCATATCCAGCCGGAATCCCTGTCAAAGGTCAGCATGTTATCATTGTATAATGTCTTGATCAATTCTATAACGAAAAACGGATTTCCGTGGGTCTTTTTGTAAACGGCCTGTGACAGCGGTAAGCTTCTTTTCTCCGGGCATCTGATAATTCCCGATATTATACTATTAACTATATATTCATTAAGAGGATCAAGATGAATTTCATGAACCTCCTTATTGGATTTTATCTCCTCAATCTCCCTCATCAATTTGTGAGTTTCGTTTACTTCATTATCCCGGTACGCTCCGATTATAAAGAGGTACCTGGTCTCAGGATCAGTAATCAGAACCTTTATCAGGTTTAAACTCGACGAATCAGCCCATTGCAGGTCATCAAGGAACAAAACCAGCGGATGTTTCTTGCTTGAAAAAACCCTGACAAATTTCTGAAAGTAAAATTTGTACCTGTTTTGTGCTTCTGCGAATCCAACCTTAGACACAGGCTCCTGTTCCCCGATTATCAGCTCAAGTTCCGGGATAACGTCAATTAAAAGCCGGGCATTAGGGCTCAGCGCTTTAATAAACCTTTCCTTCCATAAAGCTATTTCCTCTTTATTTTCAGTAAGCAGATGCCTGATCAAATGCCTGAAAGCTTCAATAACAGCACTGAACGGGATTTCCATTGATAATCTTTCAAATTTACTTTGTATGAAATACCCATTGCTTTTTATGACCGGAATGTGCAATTCATTGATAAGCGAAGTTTTTCCAACCCCGGCGAAACCTGAGACGAACATAAGTTCCGAATTACCGGAACATACATTATCAAAAACCCTTAATAGAATCTTTTTTTCTCTATCCCTGCCTAAAACTTTCTGAGGGAATTTAAGTATCTGAAAATTATCTTTACTGCCGGGGGTAAAGGATTGAATATTCCCCGTACTTTCAAACTGGTCGAGGCAAGTCTGCAGATCATACTTCAGGCCGTCTGCTGTCTGATATCTCTCCTCAGGATTCTTGGATATCAGTTTCATAACAATATCCGAAACCGGTTTTGGAACAGAAAGAATCTTTGCCAGTTCCTCAGGTTCCTTTGCGATATGGTAATGAATAAGCTCCATCGCATCCTGCGACTGAAAAGGAACACGGCCCGACAGCATCTCGTAAAAGCTTATACCAAGTGAATAGAAATCCGTTCTGTAATCAACAGAACGAATCATCCTGCCGGTCTGCTCAGGCGATATATATTCCAGCCCGATATCCAGCATACTGGATTTTTGTACATTTGAGGATTCTTTTAATTTAAAGGAAAAGTTTCTGAGGCCGGTGATTTTTATTGATTGAATATAGTCCGTATCATTGTCATCAACATTCGAAGGTACGATAATGATATCCGGTTTGATATTACAGTGTATGTTATTAGTCTCATGTATTTCGGATATGATCTCACATATCCTTATCGCGATCCTGAGAAATATATCCAACGGCAAACCCCGGGAAATAATATCTTTTAAAAATTTCCCCTGAAAATGCTCCAGGATACAGGCATAATTATTATCATACTGCACCAGATCAATGGTTTTTAATACACCATTGATCCTGTTCATCCTGCTGTTTATATGGAAAATATCTTTGAGCTTTTTAATATCTTCAATATCAGGATTTATGTCTTTTAAAGTCTGAATAAATACAGGGACATCATCACTCTCAGTAAAACCATCAAAGATTATTATCTTGGAGTCTTCATAAATTTTGTCTTTAACTATGTATCCTGGGATATCGAACATTGCATTTCCCGATAATCTTACTATACAGAATTATTTTAACCCGCAGATGCAGCTATGATAACCTCCGGAACAGGCAGCAAAATACCGATTTAGTCAACGAATCGATCAGCCCGTAACGCAGATACAAACCAACGATTCTTCCATTCCGGAATAAATCCAAATATATAAATTAAAATAGCTATAAATATATATCAGCAATTATACAAATCTAAACATTTTTTAATAAATGTGGTCAAGCAATATTTTACCAGGAGGTGAGTTCAGAAGCAGTAATGTTAAACACAGGCAGGATCAAACCGATACACATCAGAATTGAAATTAACTATGAA
>CAZVYR010000010.1:1583-23753 GCA_964631555.1 uncultured Leptospirales bacterium | reverse complement strand
CTCCGTTCCAAAGCCGCTTCCTCTCCGTTTTCCCTCCGTATATCCTTCGTCCTTTAAAAGAAATTCCATATTCCAGGTTCCATGTTTCAGGTTAAAATCCCTGTATATGATGATCCGTCTTATCCGGGACATTAACCCTGGAACTTTTAACCCTGCAACCTGGAACTTATACGTTTCCCCTCCGTTTCAAAGCCGTAATTAATAGCACTTTGAGTAAGCCAATATTCAAATAATCAACAACAAGTACCGTGTCGATTTAACGGTAAATTTAATAAAATAAGTCAGTCAGGATGAGAACAATATTTGACAATGATGAGCAAATATACAACCTGATACAGATTTACAATCTGATACAGATTTACAATCTGACACCTGCGAGGAACGAAAATCTGAGAGCATTGAAATCCTTTACAAGGTATTTTATTATATAGTAATCAGCATAAGCCTCAAAATAATAGCAGGAATGGAACCTGTATTCAAGTGACATCCCGGCTTTGTAAAAAAGATCACTTGTCCGTGATGTACCTTTACTGGCCGGTTCACCAAACTCATCATATTTGAGGTATTTCTGTGTTGTAATTGCAATACCGCCGCCGCCTCGGAAGGTGAAATTAACAGGGCTATTTAAGTCGGTTGTAAAAAGCAGGCTGCCGCCGGTAATAATATTTTCCAGATCGCTTTCAACTCTATTGAAAGCTTTTATACCCTTAAACTGAACATAAGTGCTTTCAAGTTCGAATCCTGAATACTTAAAAAAACCTATGGATGCCGGGAATGTTAAATGTCTGAAACTATATGAAGCATTCAAGGTAAACCCTTTGAACGAATTTTCGTAATACTCATTCCACTCAGGCAGAATATAAAAATATGAGAAACCGGCTCCTAATTTCAGACCTAAATTATATAATTCACTTTTAACAGAGGCAGTTTTTCCCCCTTCTTTTCCCTTTATTTCCGTTTTCTCTTCTTTTGCTCCTTCTTTTGCTCCTTCTTTTTCCAGTTCTGCTTTTTCAATCTTAGGCTCCTTTACCGTTATATCAGCCCAGTCAGACCAGCTTCCGATCCTGTTGAACTTATTGACTGCACCTATTCTTAACTCATAACTTCCGGGTTGAATTTCAAGCACAACATTATTTATATCAGAGTCAAGGATATAGACCACATTGCCTTTCATGTCCCTGATCATTACCTTGTAGCTGACCGCGCCTTCGACTCTTCTCCAGCTCAGGCGTATTTTCTTTTCTTCCCTGGAGACTCCCGCTTTATTTATTTGCGAAGCCGCATTGCCTAAGAATGCATAAAATAAAAAAATGCATAAAAGGATTATATTTTTATGTTTGCTCATTGAGATCGATTAAAGGTTTTCTATTTTTATGGAATCAACATCAGCCTTTTCCATAGGCTTTCCGAGAGTAATCTTAAATTCGGTTTTAACAGCCTGGCTTGTCCTTATCACTTCTTTATTATTATCAGCAGTTTCAAGAGCCTGCAAAGTCCAGTAAAAATCGCCTATGTCAAGCTTTTTCAGATCAGTAATAATAAAGCTTGTCTCTTTTTGTTCCGTGTCTGCTATTTTGTAAGTCCTGCCTTCTTTTTTATAATAAAGCGAGAGCTTATAAAGGTTAGCTCCATTGACTTTATTCCATCTCAGAGATAAAACATCTTTATTACTCATGTTTACTGCGTACCCTTCTTTTGGTGAAATAATCTCAGGAACTGCAAGTATATCCCTTATTGAGAAAAATTCCGGGTCGCTGTCTGCCATAACGGAACCATCCTCATCCAGCAGAAGAACTCTCCAGAAATAACTCCCTGGTGCAACATCCCGGATTGTCACAGCAGAAGTATTGAAAGAAAACACAGGTTCCTTATATATGGTTGAGAAATCCTTTGTATTGGAGATCTGAAGTTTATATTTGCCATTGATTTCGCTTCTTTTCCAGGAAAAACGTATTGAAGCGGATGTCTCATCTCCGCGGGGTGCAAGTACAGCGTTATTTCGCGGCAGGATCAGCCTGATCTTTTCAGTATCTATTATCCTAAGCATTCTTTCAGGTGAAGGAGCAGTATACTCGGTTTTATCGAGTTTACCTGTAACGCGCCAGTAATATCTGCCGTCAGGCAGGTTATTTTCGAGCTGTAAAAAATTAACCCTGCTTAGCTTCTTTACGATTATATCTTTAAATTTATTATCCCTTGCCAGCGATAATTCATATTCAGGGATATCGGGATTATTCTTCCAGGTAAATGTGATGTTCTGTTTTTCCAAAAGAATACGGCTGAATTGTTTGCCGTTATTGGGATAGACAGGCTCCGGCGGTGAAACGGTTTCCTTCTTCAGTATACTGAGTTTAAATACTTTACTTGGGGAAGTCCCGGGGATATCGCTAAGACCTGTAATCTTCTCAATCCTCCAGTAATAAACACCTTTGCCCAGGGAGTCCAGGACTATATTGTTCCGGCTGGTTTCATATTGGCTTATTATTTGTTTAAAACCAGTATCTCCGGCAATAACTAATCTGTAACCAGTGGCAATCTCGCTTTTTGTCCATTTAAAATCAACCAGAGGATTGGATGTTCTGTACGTGATCTGTTCTTTATCCGAGGGTGAAACAGGGAAGACAGGTTCGTCCCAAAGTACAGTCAATCTCCTTGTTTCGCTGAACTCCTGTTTATTATTAGTCCTGTTAACTGCCCTGACTCTCCAGTAATAAATGCCTTTGCTGAGTGTAATTGGCAACGAATTGCCGTTGACCTTCTTTTTCTGAACTATGTTATCAAACGAATTTGTCCCGGATAATTCGAAAAATACATCGTATCCTTTTTTTACATCCTGCCACGAGAAATTAATAAGCTGCTTATTATTATTTGTAACATGATAGCTGTCAGGTGCCGGATTTACAAGGGTGATTGCAAGTTCAAATTCCCTTACTTCCTTCGAGTCTTTGGAAATAACGACCTGTTTATCAGTTCCTAATTTTTCCAGGCCTTGGTCAGTATCAAGGTTCACACTGCCTTTTTCAACCTTCAGGCTGAGATCGCCTGCCTTGCTTTGCGAGAGTTTGATGTCGCTTTTATCACTTTTACCAATGGAAACCCTGGTATCACCGGTCTTGATATTTAATTGTTTGAGATCTCCCTTTACTCCTTCCCTGCTTGCCTGTATTGATCCCCCGGAGAATTCTATATTGAACTGATCTTTGCCGAGGGCAAGCAAAATCATGCTGTTTTCATTCATTTTGATCTCTGTGCCGTCGTTAAGATGTATAACAGCTTCCGAGAGATCAGCAGTCCTTATGGAATCATTATTGTATAGAGGGACTTCTTTATCTACATCTTCCCATACTACCTGGCCCGGGTATTTCCGTTCCGCGGTCTTTCTTTTATAAGTCACAGTACCGACAACTTCACCGGCTCCTGCATTGACCCTTGCTGTAACATCCGCATAATAAAGATATGAAAATGTTGTTATTACCGCTGCCCCTATCCCGACAGCTAAAATGTCGCTAAGAGAGAATCTCATATTTTATTTCTTCTTCGGTGATGTCCTGCTTGCTCTGTACCGATGCATCATCACTGTCTTCCGCCCTGCGATGGAATGCCTGTTCTACAGTACCAAGCAAGTCTCTCAATTCGTGGATATTCCCGGGCCTGAGAGGATCATCAAGCCTGCCCAGCACTGCATATATCTGCTGCGTCTCCTCCTTGCCCTTTACTTTGATAGGGGACATCTTTTCCACGGAAAAAATATCCTTCACGAGTTCATAAGAATCCTGGCTGATCAATATGTCAGTGCCGAATGGTTTGTTAAGGGATTCGATCCTGGAAGCAAGATTAGCAGCATCTCCGATTACAGTATATTCCATCCTGTCTTCGGAACCAATCTGGCCTGCGAGAACATTGCCTGTGTTGATTCCGCATCCTATTTTTATTAAAGGTTTACCTGTACCACTCCTTTCTTTATTAAATTCAATAAGTGCTTTCCTCATCATAAGGGTGCTGTTAACAGCATGCTCTGTATCATTACCCCTGGACACAGGTACTCCCCATTCCGCCATTATAGCATCGCCGAGAAACTTGTCCACGATCCCGTCTGTTTTGTCTATGCAATCCACCATCTTTGTCAAATATTCGTTCAGGAATTCCACTACTTCTTCAGGCTGAAGCTTTTCGGACATTGAGGTAAAATTCCTTATATCGGAGAACATGATTGCTACTTTCTTTCTCTCACCGCCAAGCTTGACCTCGTTCTTTGCGACCATTTCAGCAAGCTCAGGGTTGACGAATTTGCCGAAAGCTGTCTTTATTTTTTCGCGCTCCTCAAGGCCCTGGCCCATTTCTATAAACGCGCTTGTAAGCTCCCCTATTTCATCGCGCGCTGCAGGACGTATCTTTACATTGTAGTCGCCGTTTTTGATTTTCTTGGTAGCTCCAAGAAGCCTTATAATGGGAGTTGTCAGGGTTTTCCCGAAAAAGAAGATGATCAGAATGGTTATTGTAAGCACTATTATTGTTAAATAAATATTTCGTCTCTGCTGGTTGTATACTGCCTGGTATGCTACGTTTTCCTCAACTGTAGCAATTACACCGCATCCTCCTATTCCTATCTTGTGAAAAGAACCGAGGTAATAAACGGAATTCTCATCCCTGTATCTCTGCTGGCCATTCGGGAAAGAGCTTTTTATCATGGACTTGACTATAGGAAGATCGAGGTAATTCCCTCCGCCAATTATAACTGCACTGTCGGGATGGGCCAGTATATCTCCTTTGTTGTTGACCATAAATGTTTTGGTTATGCCCGATGTCTGAAATGCAGGCAGGAACCTGTCCATTTTTAAATAACAGATCAGTATGGACCGTGACATGCCTCTCGCATCTTTCCGAAAAGGCAGACTCAGGCCCATCACCGGCATCTGGAACACCTGCGACAGGTTATGTATAACCACGGTCTCACCGTCGAAAGAGTCCGTGAAAGCGTCGCCATTTGTACGGCCGGCTTTCCTGACCGTCTCCACTGTTATCTGGTTTTCTTCCATCAGGGGCTTATTGTACATTTCCCGGATAGTGTTATACTTTTTAGTTCCGTTCAATGGTGCCGCTATGCTGAAGTAAATAAAATCCCTGTCATTGCTGAGCACCAGATCGGAATAACTGTCGGGCCCGTTTTTACCTGTGCTGCGGGTAAGGACACTTGCCAGTAACCTGGACTTATCAATAACGGCCTGAAAATCGGACTTGACTTTAAGGGCTATAACTTCAGATACATACAGGTTGTTCTCCTGTACCCGTACTGTATTGTCTTGTTTGAAAAAATATGTTGCAAGTGCTATCATACCGCCGAGAGAGATAACTACCAGCAATGAAGTAATTGATACGAGCTTAAACCTGATTGAAGAATAAAAACTGCCGTAGCCCGGCTCAGACGGCAATTTCTTAGAGGCTTCTTCTGCTGCCTTTTGTTCTGCTTCTGCATCTTCTTTCTCTTGTTCATAAAGCTCCGGAGGTATGGTGATATATTCTGTTTCTTCTTCCGGGAGTTCTTCAATTGATTCCGCCGCTCTTTCTTCTTTATAAAGTCCCTGGTGGGCCGTACTTTTTTCTGTTAGTTCTTCTGCTGCTTCTTCCATTGGTTCTTCTGCGGGTTCCTGTTCAATGTACGATAATTCATCCCCGGTTAGTTCGGGTGCTGTTCCTGTCCCGGCCGGTTCAGGTTCTGCGTATTCCCGCATTTCTTCTTCTGTGCCGGTGGTTATGTATTCATTAAATGCCATTACAAAGGATTTTTCTTCTTCGGTTGGCAGCAAGTCTTTGTTTATTTTACGCACCCTGCCGACAGCGTCTTCAGGACTTCTGCCTGAATAAACATAGAAGCATGCAAGAAGCGCCCCTGCCAGGCTGTCACCGAATGACACCAGCAGGCAACTGCCGCTGCTGAAGCCTGTATTGATATCCTCAACAGCATTCTTCACAAAAAGGAGGTGCTCTTTATCAAGGGACTCAATATTGATGCTGTTTACTGTAAACCCGGCTTCTTCGTAATAGGAGATCAAGTCCAGATAGTTGTCCAGTACCACCTCTCCGGAAGTGATCACGAATACGGTCTTTACTTTATTTTCCCTGAATTTTTCTATCTTTCTTGCAAAAGAGCCGTCATCTGATGCGAGAGAAAAATCACCGCGATAATAATCGAATAATAACTTTCGTTTTCCTGATTCTGCCATTTTATTTTCTTTACTTTCTTTAAGAATTAGAGATCAGCGTTTTTATATGTAAAATTCTGTTTAATATCCTCTTTTAAGTACTGCCTGCTATTTGTCTATTAATTATTAATATAACGAACTGAATAAATTACACGCGGAAAAAGTATTTTTCTAATATATATTTATAATTCAATACTGCTAATTTTAAAAGCAAAATCTGTGTTTACCGGCCTGGAACTGGCAGATTATACTATTAAACTTATTTTCAGAATAAAGATGCCTCTTATTATGATCGAACAGTTGGAAGGGTTACATTATATAATAAATATATATAATTTATGTAATGAATGACAGGGATAATCATAAAAAAGCCCCGGTCTATGAGGTCAGGGCTTTTAATAACACCTATAATTATTACTTAAGTATTAACTATGGAGTACCGGTAAAATCATAATTAACACCTGGATCAATTAGATCAGGATAGTTGTCTCTATCCTCTACATTACTGACATATAAAGAATAAGTTATACCATTCTGACTGGTTGTTGTAAGATCATAGACCGTGCTGGTTACAGTAGTAACGCCTGTAATAGTAAGTGGGGATATCGTATAATTGCCTGCAACATCCGCGTTGTTGACCGGCTCTGTAAAGGTTACCTGAACACTCGTGTTGCTTGTTGAAACTACAGAATATACCTCAGGCAGCGCGTCGCCGGTAAATGAATATGAAATGAGAGGATCATTCGACTCCGGAAGATTATCAATATCCGTTACGCTGTTTACTGTTAATGTATAAGTGATATCATCCTGTAGATCTGTTGTAAGCTCTACAAGAGTTGTAGACAATATTGAGATACTGTTAACATTAATAAGTCCTGAGCTGATTTCATAAATAGCCGTATCAGCACCAGTGACAGGCTCGGAAAATCTCACCCTTACTGTTGTATTGCTTATCGCATAAACATTAGATACATAAGGAAGGCCGTCGCCGGTGAATGTGGCGGTGTTGAGGGTGTTGTCGATCTCGTTAAGAAATTCGTCAGAGGCACCGGTTACTGTGAGATTGTAATTGACGGTCTGCTGGGAACTGGTGGTCAGCGTTACCAGGGATTTATCTGTGTCGCTACGAACCGCGCCGGTTATTGTTAGTCCGGGGATAGAATAGTTAGCTACGTCCTCAGAGGATTCCTTGTCCATTTCTTCACTGAATTGAACCTGAATTTCAGTGTTTGAAAGAGGAAGCGCAGAAGATAATTCCGGGGAAGTATCGTCAATGGGATCATCTGTTTTTCCCCATATATCCTGCTGTTCGCATGCGGATAACTGAAAAATAAGCAGGATAACCGGTAATATTATTATATATTTAAATGATTTCATGATTTTACCTTTCCCAGCGAAATTATAATTCAGGGCACCATTTTAAAATATAAAGCGCGTGAAAATTGCGCAAGCCTTTTATTTTTATGATTTCATGACTTTTGCCTTTCCCACTGAATATATAATTCAACACACCATTTTAAATTATAAAAAAACGCGTAATAAGGCAACTTTGGTATTCGTTTTTTTTCTTTTATTTGTTATATAATCTACTAGCAAACAGATAAAATATTCGGATTTTGCCCGGTAAATTATAAATTCAGGACAAAAGGACGACTATGACAGGAGGAAAGCCGACTTTGAAACGGAGAGGAAGCGAATCTGATACGGAGGGGAAGCTACTTTGGGACGACTTTGAAACGGAGGGGAAGCGTATTTTACATAATATATTCATGATTCTTCATATTCATAATATATTATTTAAAGAATCGGACTCTAAAAAAAGCTCCAAATATCCTCAATTTCTTATAGCTGTCCTTCATTAATATGAATATTGAACAAATCTACAAACAGGTTATTTTATTATCCCGCAGGTATTGTGCCGGTAATGGATAGTGCTTAAAAATTTATTGACACTGATATATCCGGCTTCTAAATGGCATATACATATTGTTTTACATGAAAATATTAACGCTTTTTATCATTAAAAATAAAAAATCAGACCTGCTATAATATAAGGAAGTTTTATAATGGAATTATCCTCTTCGTACGAAGCACAAGATGTAGAAAAGAAATGGTCTTCTATTTGGGAAAAGGAAAATCTCTTCCACGCGCGTGAAGATGACGGCAAAATTCCGTATTCCATAGTAATACCGCCACCGAACGTAACCGGGATCCTTCATATTGGCCATGCGCTCAACAATACATTACAGGATATTTTGATCAGATGGCAGAGGATGTCGGGTAAGTCTTCACTCTGGATGCCGGGCACTGACCATGCGGGCATTGCCACTCAGAACGTCATTGAAAGACAGCTCGCGGAAGAGGGCAAGACAAGGTATGATCTCGGCAGGGAAGAATTTGTGAAAAGGGTCTGGGAGTGGAGAGAGCATTCCGGCGGGAAGATCGTGAGCCAGCTTAAGAGGCTTGGGGCATCCTGCGACTGGGAAAGGGAAAGATTCACGCTTGACGAGGGCCTGTCAAAGGCAGTCAGAAAGGTGTTCGTCTCTCTATACGAAGAAGGACTTATTTACAGGGGAGAGCGAATTATCAACTGGTGCCCGCGGTGTGAGACTGCGTTATCCGACATTGAAACCGAATACCAGGACCTTAAAGGACATCTTTATTATATAAAATATCCAGTTGCCGGCTCAGATCAGTTTATAACTGTTGCAACTACGAGGCCGGAGACAATGCTCGGAGATACAGGTGTTGCCGTAAATCCGGACGATGAGAGATATAAAGACCTTATCGGGAAGTTCGTTATCCTTCCCCTGGTAAACAGGAAGATACCGGTATTCGCTGACAGCTTTGTTGAAAGGGAATTCGGGACAGGGCTCGTTAAGGTAACGCCTGCACATGATCCCAATGACTTTGACATGGGCAAAAGGCACGGGCTTGAAGAAATAAATATTCTTAACACTAAAGGGGTTATAAACGCGAACGGCGGCAAGTACGAGGGACTTCCCAGGTTTGAAGCAAGGGAAAAGGTGGTCAGCGACCTTAAGGAACTTGGACTGCTTGTAAAGATCGAGGACCATGACCATTCAGTGGGTCACTGCTACAGGTGCAATACTATTATTGAACCTTATCTTTCAAAGCAGTGGTTCGTCAAGATAGAGCCGCTTGCCAGGGAAGCGATTAAGGTTGTTGAGCAGGGAAAGATCAGGTTTGTGCCCCAGAACTGGGAAAAGACCTATTTCGAGTGGATGTATAATATCAGGGACTGGTGCGTTTCACGGCAGTTGTGGTGGGGGCACAGGATACCGGCTTTTTATTGCGGTGCGTGCGGGCATATTATCGTTTCGATGGAAGATCCTGCAAAGTGTGAGAAGTGCGGATCAGCAGAAATACGCCAGGATGAGGACGTGCTTGACACATGGTTCTCTTCTGCGCTGTGGCCTTTCTCCACTATGGGATGGCCCGACCATACTCCCGCGCTGGACAAGTATTACCCGACCAGCGTTCTTGTAACGAGTTTCGATATTATCTTCTTCTGGGTAGCGCGCATGATCATGATGGGTCTGAAGTTCATGGACGAGATTCCGTTTAAAGATGTATATATTCACGCGCTTGTGCGGGATGAGCACGGACAGAAGATGAGCAAATCGAGAGGCAATGTAATTGACCCTATTATCATGATGGACAAGTACGGTACGGACGCGTTCAGGTTCACGCTCGCGGCCTTTGCGGCGCAGGGCCGCGATATTATAATGTCGGAGAAAAGGATCGAAGGTTACAGGGCTTTCTGCAACAAGATATGGAATACTACGAGATTTATTCTCATGAACCTTGGCCCGGACTTTGCACCAAGGGAGCTTAATATCTCTTCACTTGAGAGCTTTGATAAATGGATACTGCACAGGCTGAATACTGCTGTTAAAGACATAACCGCGGCTCTTGAAGGCTACAGGTTCAATGAAGCAGCACAGCTTATCTACGATTTCTGGTGGCATGAGTTCTGTGACTGGTATCTTGAGCTTGTGAAATCCAGGATATACGACAAGGATCCCGGAGCTGCCGAATCTGCCGATACTGCTATGCAGGTTCTGTTCCATGTGCTTTTAACAGGCCTCAAGCTGATGCACCCGTTCATGCCGTTCATTACTGAGGAGATATGGGACAGGATAAATACAGAGGGGAAAAGAATTATTGTTTCCGAATGGCCCGCAGTTAACGACGCTTTTGATTTCACGAAAGAAGCGGCTGATACGGAACTTTTCAAGGAGATAGTCTACAGGATAAGGAATATACGCGGAGAGATGAATATTCCTCCGGATAAAAAAGCCAGCGTTGTATTTAAAACCGCGAACAATGATGCTGCTGATTTAATTAACAGGGAGATCGTTCACCTGGAGACTCTGGCCAAACTTGACAAAGCCGGGATTGACAATAATTATGTTCAGAATAAAACGGACGCTGGTGCTATTCTGAAAGATATTGAGATATACATACCTTTAAAGGGCCTGATCGACTTTGAGCTTGAGATGGCGAGAATACAAAAGGAAATTGATAAGACTGAGGCAGAAGCGGAAAAGATAAAACATAAGCTCTCTAATGAAAACTTCTTGAAAAAAGCGCCGGAAAACATTATCTTTAAAGAGAAAGAAAAACTGGAAGAAGCGGAAGCTCTTCTCACGAAGCTGAAAGAAAGCTTGTCGAAATTTGAATAATCAAAGGGAAGAAAGTCAAGATGATATCTTTTGATCTTGAATGTTCGAACGGTCACAGATTTGAAGGGACTTTTAAAGACTACCAGGCATTTGATGAACAACTGACTAAAAAGATGATAGATTGTCCTGTGTGCGGTGAATCCGGAGTCAAGAGATTATACACAGGATGTTCAATCCAGGTCGCTTCTTCCCAGCAGCAGGATTCAAAGCAGAATAAAGATAATCCGAACCTGTTCGAAGCAATAAAGATGGTCAGGGAATATGTAATGAACAACTTCGAGAACGTGGGAAAGGATTTCGCCGATTCCGCAAGGGCGATCCATTACGGGATTGAAGAAGAAAGGAATATATACGGCGAGTCCACTACTGAAGAGATCAAAGAGCTGATAGACGAAGGAGTTAATATCCTGCCTTTACCTTCCGTTGATAAACTGGAAAATTAAAATAATTATTATTTCCGGTTCCATATAACACTATTTCCTGAAAATAAAGCTGAAAAGCGAAGCAAGAATATATATTGCAGGAACGACTATATTCAGGTAATATCCCGCAGTTATTTCATGTGGCTGGGCTTTTGTCAGTTCACCGGCAAGAGGGATGTAAATTATCCAGAAAAGATAATATCCGTTCACAGCAAGCCTGGCCGCAAATATTACAGTCCCTTTTATATACAATGATGCGAACATTAAAATAACTATACCTATCATGTATACTGCAAGCGGATTATTAATATCATAATATCTTTCAAATACATAAAATCTCGCAACAGGCAGGATAATTGCGAGCAAAGCAGGGATTGTATTCAGGAATATTACTTTCTCAGGAATGCTGATGTCCAGAAATTTGGACCATATTCTTTCAATAACAGCAAGAATTATTCGTTTTAAAAATACGATGATCTCTATTATAAATACAGTAATGGTTTCAAAAATTCGTTGCAGGATGTTCATAATATAATTTCTCAGCTCTTAAAAACCGATTTTATTGCTTCGGTAAACCCGGCGGGGCCGATTCCATTTGTAATATTCATTTCATTGCCTGTTTCGATTATTGTACCGTCGTGTCTTCGAACAAGGAAAGGAATATCAACAACCTCAAGCATCGGCACATCATTCTCACTGTCCCCCAGTCCCATTGATATTATCTTGCTGATGTTTAAATCCATCATAAGGTACTGGATCACAACCCTGACCGCGTATCCCTTGTTTGCTTTCAGTGATGAAAAATGATAAAACCTTCCTCCTTTTGTTACCAGAATATCGCGCGGACTCAATATGCTGTTAACTTCGTCTAATTTAATGACATCGGAAGGATCAACAGGCACAAAAGGAACGGATGTAATACGCTTTACAACCAGCCCGGCGCTTTTCTCGGAAAGCCCGGTCCTCTCAATGATTTCATCAGGCTCCATCTCGAATAGCATCTTAATGGGGATTCCTATTGTTTCTTTTAAAAAATCAATCTCTTCTTTTAACTGGTCAACTGTATTGCCGATTATGTCCAGTCTGAAATCTTTATAGCCTTTCCTGTTCATGGGGTAAGCAAGGCCTCCCCCGTTTTCAAATATAAAAGGCCATTTCAGCTTCAACTCCCTGTGCAGGGGCATCATCTCAGTCAATGTTTTGCTCGATACCAGTACCAGCGGTACATTTTTCTTTTTTAAGATATTTATTCCTTCAAGGGCTTCCCCGTAACTATATGTAAGGAAATCCAGTATGGTACCGTCCAAATCAGAAAATACTGCTTTCATTTCTTTCCCTTAATTATTCAATGTTTCTTTTAACAGCAAAAATTCCACCCGTCTGTTCCTTCTTCTGTTCTCCTTGTCAGTATTTGGCAAAAACGGAGAAACTTCACCCATACCTCTGAAATTAAGCCTTTTTGCGTCAATTCCCTTTGAGATCAGGTATTCCATAACAGTCCTGGCTCTTTCCTCTGAAAGCTTTAGATTATATTCTTCCTGGCCTATATCGTCAGTATGGCCCTCTATTAGTACATTGTACCTTCTGTACTTATTCAAAATTTCCACTACCCTGTTTAATATAGGAAATGCCTTATCTGTAAGCTCCGCTTTATCGAATGCGAACTCTATATTGCTTATTCTTATTTTAAGTCCTCTTTCTGTCACAAGAACCAGGATATCCACAGGCACCTTGATCCTGCCGGTTTTCGCTGAATTGCCAGCAGGATCCGAAGCACTGAGCACAAGAAAATAGTCGGCGGCAGATTCAACAATATCTTTATCCTTGCCGATGCCGTCCCATTTGATCATCCCGGGCGGATTTGTTTTCCCGCTGAACGATTTGAATATCTTACCTGACGGTGCGTAAATATCCAGCGTCCACTCCCTTATGCCTGATTTATCCTCTGCTTCAGGATAAATCGTCAGTATATCATTCTCCCCGTCTCCGTCCGGAGAAAAGATAGCGGGAGAATAGCTGAGATCGAGCTCAGGAGGAGTGCTGTCAATTACGAATTCTTTAGTAAAGGATTCCGGTGTATTTCCGCTGTTGAATCTTGTGCTGAATTTAAACAAATACCTGCCGTCCTTTAGCTTCTTTCCGCTAGTATATTCCGGAGTCCATCTTACATTCTCAGGAAGGGGCCCGGTACCGGTTATCTCTCTTATAATATCGGTATCATCATCCATTATAATAATCTTCCATTCTTCCAGGCCCTGAGAATCCGATAAATAAGGGAAAAAAATTATTAATTTGTCTACGTTATTCGAAAAATATTCATGAGAGCAGGTAATATCCGCTACCTGGTATTTTCTTGTAAGCGTTATCTGCCTCTTTTCAACTCTCGTATAATTGCCGGCCCTGTCGGTTGACTCAATAAAATAGGTATAAAGGCCTTCCGCTGCTTCGTTATTATTATCATCCTTGCCGTCCCAGATGACCTTCTTTGGAACTGAGCCGCCTGTCCATTTGTAAGACTTGACTATTACGCCATTGCTGTTTATAAATCCGGCCTCCCATTCATCCCCGGGAGAAGTAATTATTTCCTGTTTTATTTCAAGTGAGTCTTTTTTATTATCCCCGTTCGGCGAAAAGAGATTTTCGGACTCCAGAATAGCGCCGGGAGCGGTATTATCGACAAAAACCGTGCCGGTCTTTGCTATTGAAATATTATCCCTTTCGTCCCATACAACAAAAGAATAAAAATACTTTCCGTCAGGTACAATATTTCTTTCGGAATCCGTACCGTCCCATAATATATTCTCAGGAACGACCATTGATTCTTTCTTCTGCCATATTTTCATGAAAAAGCCTTTTAACGAAAGACTTTCATCAACATCCCTTTCGGATATCCTGTATTCCTTTACAATTCTATTATCAGAATTTAAAATCTGCAGCTTCCAGCCCTTGATTCTGCTGGAATCCTTTACGTCTGTATTGAATATTAAATAATCCTGCTTGCCGTCATAGTTCGGGGAAATATACTGTTGGCTTATACGGATCTCCGTCACAGGCGGCTCCCTGTCAAGCCTGCCATACCTGATATTAAGGCCGAGGTAATGCACAAAGTCCCATTTGCTGTAATGTACCACAGAGTAATTTATATCTCCGTCAAAATTTTCGGTTTTAAACAGGTATCCAACGCCCATGGAATAATCGCCGTAATCGTAGGACTGGGGAACCGTAAACCCGGCTCTCACTATAAAGCTGTCTTTAATCACTGTTTCAAAACCGAACTTAACAGGAAAATCATTATAACCGTTTATAGCTGAAAAGTCATTCAAAAACCTTGTATAAAAATTTTTAGTTTTAATAAAAATAAAATTATACCCGAGAGTCGCCTGGTTAAAATCAGCAAAATCCTTGTTCTCGCCAAAAGGGAGACCTGCATTTACCGAAGCCCCTATCCTTGGATCAAATATACCGAATCCTTTGGCTATCTCAGCATCGAAATTGATCTTATATATTAAACCAAGGCCAAAACCGGAATATAACAGGCTGCCCGCCGGATCAGAGCCTGCGAAAAAATTCAATGCAGCACCGATCACAAGATTCTCGGTGAAATTTTTGGCCCCGCCAATGCTGAAGGAATGACCTTTTTCTATATCATTCGCGGATTCCCGTGGAATGAGCATCATTCTGTAAGACCCGCCTATCACTCCATAGGATGTCGGGACTGCCAGGGAAATATCCGGATTATTGTAAGTTAAATCAAGAGAACCGTATTGCAGACCGAACTCGATCCTTTCCGCAGAACCTATAGACGCGGGATTCAGGTAAAAGATATCCGCTCCGGGCACAGAAACACCGGTCCCGCCTCTTCCAAGAGAAGATGCGGAATCCCCTAAGAGGTTCAGGTTTTTTCCACTATCATTTTTTGCTAAAAGCAATGTTGCGGAAAATAAATATATCAATGACATTAAAAAAATACCTCTTTTTATCACGTGTTCTGCTCCTGAAATTGCCGGATCTGCGAATAAATATTTTAGGCCAGTTTTTGAGGTTTAAAATATCCCGATAGCATGTTTTACGATTGTTAGAATTTCAAGCCATTTTTTAATGGTTGAATAAGAACGGATATAACAGTAAATAAAGAAAAGGAGACAGATAGTATCCGGCCTATAATGGATGAGTATATAAGCACCTTTTATTACAAATTATGTTCATTCCTGTTGATAACATCATCCTGAATATCCGGAGAAAGCTGTGTAAAATAAGCGCTGAAGCCACCGATGCGCACAATCAGATCCCTGTGCTTTTCAGGATTAACTTTGGCGTCTCTCAGATCATTAGTATCAACCATGTTGTATTGTATGTGAGAGCCGCCGTTCTGCATAAAAGCATTCGTATAGGCAACAAGTTTATCAATGCTTTCCCCGCTCCGAAGAATGGCAGGTGAAAACTTCTGGTTCAGTACAGAAGCATAAGATTCCCTGAATCCGGCCTTTAATGCGGAACGAAGCACGGCAGTAGGCCCTTTTTTATCGGTGCCTCTCATCGGCGACATTGATCCGTCATTCAGAGGCTCGAACGCTTTCCTTCCGTTTGGCAACGCGCCTACACCAAGGCCTCCGAAATAATGCCATGCAAGACCTTCCCTGGCAACAATATATTTTCTGAACGGAGAATTATCATAACTCCTGATAATATCATACGAATCCCTGCTTATTTTACCGGCAAGATTATCGACTTCATCAATATCATTACCGTATTTTGGCTGCGCAAGGCACATCATCCGTATCTCTTCACCGCGAAAGCCGTCAAAGTTATTATCCAGAGCTGACAGCAGTTCATCCATTGAAAGCTTCTTCTCCTCGAACACCAGCTTCTTTACCGCAATAAGCGAATCTGCAACATCGATAATTGCCCTGTCTGAAATACCGAACATTGTGAAGTCAGGATGCGGAACAAGAAGATCCTGACCGTGTTCCATGCACTGACCGATACCCATTGCTGACAGGAAAGGAAGTCTTAAATACTTCGGTTGTTCCTTTAATGCAATAGCAGCAAGCCTGAATAGCCGGTGTGTAATGAACTTATGCTGCTTCATCAATGCATTATACAAATCATCGAAGCACTTAAATTCTCCCGGGTTCCCGGTCTCTGTACCTGTGAGTCTGCCGTTCACATCAATACCGTTATGCAGGGCCAGATGCAGCATCGCAGCCAGGTTAACGGCAGCTATTCCTTCTGATCCGTAATGTTCTGCTCTTGACGGGAGACAGGGATATACGCAGCCGAGCCCGCACCATTCGCTTGCTTCTTCCATAGGAATTCCGTCGTCAAGAAAGTGTTTTATTACTACTTCGTCGTTTTCAAAAAGAGGTATTCCGCCTTTTGTCGCCATGTTAGTTTGTATTGCCTTTCTCATGATCCAACCGGGTATGCTTTTGTTCCAGCGAAGTCCTACAGTCGGAGATGAAAGTTGTAAAAGCCCGACAAGATGGAGAAAGAGATAGCTCAATTCATTCGACATATCTTTCCCATCTTTGCCCACGCCGCCTAACATTATGTTGTTGATCCCGAAATTTATCTGGTGGGATTCCTTGAAACTCTCTGCAGCAACAAAAGTCTGAGTTCCCCAGCGGCCTATAAGCTCTGTCAGCAACCCGGCTGCCTTTTCAAGAGTTATTGTGCCGTTATTAAGATCACTGATAAAATAAGGATACAGGTACTGATCGCTTCGTCCCCATTGGGGATTGTTATGCATAGGATTTTCGTAATTCTTACAAACTCCTATAATTGCCATTGACTGGAGAGCTTCATGAAAGGTCCTGGCCGGGTTCTCAGGCACATGTTCGCAAACACGCGCAATTTCAAGAAGCTCTTCTTTTCGTTCAGGTCTGTCTTCTTTTTCCGCCATGCCTCTTGCGAGTGCTGCATATCGCCCGGCATGATCGATAGCTGCTTCACAGACAATTATGGCTGATTTCCAGAAATAGAGCTTATCTATTTCTATGTCCCCGTTTTCAATGAATTGATCTATATGAGCCCCGGCTTCATCAATAAACCCTCTCATGCCTTTATTGAGAATCTTTTCCCACATCAGTACTGATGTGCATTGTGCGAAGAATCCTGCATCCAGGGTCGGATCTTTCAATTTTGCTTCTTCCGCGTCCCGTATCCATGAACCTAATACGGATTCCCATGCTTTATATGTCATTTCAGGAGCTGTCTTTCCCATGAATGTGCCGGCACTGTTTCGGAGTATTTCAAGGCTTTCAGGATCAAGACCAACATTAGCGTCCATTGTAACGCTGATCTCTGCTTTATCCTTCCAGATATCGGGAATGTAATCCCCGGAAATGTCGAATGATGTGGCACATCCGATGACTTCCGGAGTCAGGCGTCCGGCAATCACATCATAGTCATGAATCCTGATCTCAATATTATCCAGGATATTCTTCAGCAGTTTTGCCCGCCTTATCTGGATATCTTCTCCTTCTGTCTCGCGCCATGATTCGACTGTCCATCTCTCCCTGTCAGCGAATAGTTTCCATGCTGATGCTTTCATGGCTTCTTTCCATTGCAGGTTGCGTTCACTAAGTTCGAGTTTATCTATCTTATTAAGAAGTTCAGTATTTATTCCATTCATTATTTTCCCCTTCGAATATTTGGCGATTATATTATCTGGATATTGTACACTTGATCCCGAGATTTATGTATTCATTTTTTACGGATTCTATTATTTCATCGTCCATTGTTGGAGTCTTATCCAAATTATATTTTATATTAAGAGCTTTGTATTTACTTTCTCCCATCCTGTGATAAGGCATAAGCTGAAGCTTTAATGCATTCTCTCCCAGGCTTCTTAAAAATTCTGCTGTGGCCTTAATATTATTTTGCGAGTCATTTATTCCTGGTATGAGCGGCTGCCTGAAAATCATATCAGCGTCGTATTCAATTAATAGTGCAGCGTTATTGAGTATCTTTTCATTACTCCGGCCGGTATATTCTTTATGTATGTTATTATCCATATGTTTCAGATCAAAAAGGAACTGACCGGTTACTGGTATTATTTCGAGAAACGCATCAGGGTCAACGAATCCGCAAGTTTCAACACATGTACTGATATTCTCTTTAACGCACAGATCAAATAGTTTGCGTATAAAATCCGAATAAAGAAGAGGCTCTCCTCCCGAAACTGTTATACCGCCTCCTGATGCATCATAGAACATCTTGTCCCGCCTGACCGAATCCCATACCTCATCAACCGTCATTAAATCGCCGTAACGGACCAGGGCGTCATAATTACAGGCATCTTTACATTTACCGCATGATGAACATTTTAAATAATCGATACGGAATTCGTCTTCATTGAAACGAATTGCATTGTCCGGGCATGCCTCCAGACACTTCCCGCACTTTTTGCAAAGAGATTCAATGAAACCTATCTGTGGCTTACCCGATAAACATTCAGGATTCGCGCACCATTTACATGACAAAGGGCAGCCTTTAAAAAAAACAACAGTCCTGATACCCGGACCGTCGTGAATAGAATATCCCTGGATATTGGTAATAATAGCGCTTTCCATATTTAAGTATAAAATTATTAATTACAGTAGTCAATCAACTGAAAAAATTAAATAATAACAACATTCAGTTTCAGGAATTTTGTTATGAAAAAACTTAAAAGCAGGCTTCCCCGCTCGTTTATATAAATACATAGGCAATTTATAATAAATATTGTTTAACTTGAGCAGGTGATACATATAGTAAGCGGCCGCTATGATGCAATCCACAATAATTATGACGATACTATATTAATTCTAAGCCGTACGTGCATACCTGCTTTGAGGAAATATTAAGAAATCACTGGGTAACCGTGGATAAACCGGGACTATTTCCGGCAGCTTATACCGTCAGGACAATAAAATATTTTTATCAGCATTTAATTACACTTTAAACTGCCTATCTGGAGCTGAAGGGAGTCGAACCCTCGACCTCTTGAGTGCGATTCAAGCGCTCTCCCAACTGAGCTACAGCCCCGGTTCCCGAAACAGGGCAAATACTAAAATAACGATATTATTACGTCAATATAATATTCGAAATTTATATTCAGTAAAATCAGGTAGCAAAAGCATTATATAACACGCAATATTATAAAAGTATCCGCCGTTTCGGTTAAATTATGGCAATTCATAACATCTTTAAGCAAGAATATCTCTTGACTTATAAATGTACTAGTATCTATTTATGAGACATAAAAATATTCCAAACCTGAACTGCCTCAACCTTAAACCCTGAATCCGGAAACCGGTAATAAGGGCCGGGACTAACAGGTATTTTATAATGAAAAAAATAACAAAATATTCTGTCAGTATTATAATCCTATTAGTTATTGTTTCCGTTTCTTTCCCCCAAACCGATCAACCTAAAAATGCTATTTATTATAATGAAAAAGGATGGGAATACCTGGCCAAAAGCGATCATTTCAGGGCAATTATCTCTTTTAAAAACGCGCTGAAGCAAAATCCCAAATATAAGGAAGCCCTGCTCGGGCTAGGCCAGGCATATTTAAAGACCGAAGCGTATGACGAATCCCTGAAGCTCTTCGGCGACGTTCTCCGGGTCGATAAAACGAATATTGAAGCAATAAACGGTGCAGCTTCCGCTATGACTGAACTCGGAAGATATAATGATGCTATGAAATACTTTGATGCAGCACTGAAGATCGACGAAGATAATACGGATGCAAAATTCGGCACAGCATATATCTTTTATCTCATGGATAAAATAATATGGGCCAGGAGGAAATTAAACAGCATTTTAATCGCCAATCCCTATCACTACCGGTCATTACTCCTGATGGCAGATATAAAAATAAGAGAGAACCGAAATGACGAGGCTAAAAACTATATCCAGAAAGCGATTGACGCGAACATAGAGCTGCCGGACGGATACATTAAATTCGGCCAGGTATTACTCAGGGATTTCAAACTCACAAGTGATGCGGACTACCTGGCTGAAGCAGCGGAAAAATTCGAAAAAGCACTGGCAATCAATCCTGAAAACCTAATTGCCAACAGAAGCATGGGCAACCTGTTTTTGTTAAAGCAGGATTATAATGGAGCTCTTGATTATTTTAAAAAGACGCTTGCAGATTACCCGGACAATGCTATCTCACTATATACTATAGCGACTGCTTATGCGGGCCTGAATGATTCTCCGCAAACAATCGATTACCTCCTAAAAGCGTTAAAACAGTCGCCTTCCGACAACATCCTTATCTCCCGGCTTGAAGACTTTCTTATGCTTAACGACTTTGCCATAGGCAATCCCATGAGGACCAAATTCAGCAATGACCATTACGATACTGCCTTAAAAAAGCTTAAAGCCAACCTCCCGGATGAAGCCATCATGCATCTTAACAGGTCGCTTTTGTTAAATCCGCTTAACAGGGCAGCCAGGGAAAATCTTAGGGATATGTATTTCGTGCTGGATTATTACAGGTATTATATTGATGAACAAAAAATACTCCTTAACCAGTACCCGGAAAGCAAATACCAGGAGATGCTTCAGGTAGCTGTTATCAAAAGAAGAGACAGGATGTATCACAAAGCCGGATATTCATCGGAAGTTCCGCAACGGGACGTCCCGCAGATTCTCGTGCTCAACTTATCGCCTTACGAAGCATTCAGCCTTCATCCTGATGCCGGAGAAGTAATCGCGAATTATATTACATTCACACTATCGCAGTTCGGAAGGATGCAGCCCGTCGGATTGCAGAAAAGACTGGAGATCAGCCGGAAATTAAAGAACGACCGTATCCACATCGCGGACAACCTTGAAATAATCGGAGACCTGGTACGGGAAGGAACAGTGCCGGAACCTGACTATATATTATTCGGCAGCTATAGGGAAGGATCAGGTTTTATTACCGTTAATATGGAGCTTATGAATTTCCGTAACGGAGTAATAATCAACGATTTTTCCATTTCTGAAGGCGGCAGGGAAAACCTGAGTACCCTTTCCATGAGGATCTCAAAAAAGATTTATGATGCAATACCATACAAAGGCCGGGTCTTGCAAACGAACGGAAATGAAATTATTGTTAACCTCGGGCTCATTGACGGTATTAAGCCAGGTGACCTTCTTACAATTTATAAACTGAACGAATCGCCAAGCGATTCATTAAAACTAAAGAAAAAAATACTCCTTGAAGTAAGTACTGCCGATACCCTGATCTCGTCCGTAAAAGTCAGGACGCTAAAAGACCTGGAAATAATCGAAATCAATGATACAGTATACCCGCTTAAAAAACGCAGGGCAAAGCTGATACAATAAAAATAAATTTATATTGACATTTTTTGTCTATAATTTATTTTTGCTTTTACATTGGTCAGGTAGCTCAGTCGGTAGAGCAGCGGACTGAAAATCCGCGTGTCGACAGTTCGATTCTGTCCCTGACCAATTTATTTTTTTCTTCCTATCTGTCTTCCGTACAATAAAACCCTAAAATAAAAGATAAAACAGGAATCCGTAATTATAAGTAGTCAGCATATAACTCCCTGTAAACCCTGGTCGTCTTTTCTATTGTCTTTTTAATTTCAAAATGATGCGCATCCCTGAATGCCTGTTCCCTGAATCTCTTCTGAAGCGCTTTATCTGTAACAAGCCAGGACATAGCATCAGCGAGAGCCCGCGGATTTTCTTTTGGAACCAGAAGCCCGTTTTTATTATTTTGTATAAGTTCAGGTATACCGCCCGTATTTGTAGCTATAACCGGCTTTTTCAGAGCCATGGCATCGATTATTGAAGTACCGAGCCCCTCCCATCTCGAAGACATTACGAAAATAT
>CAZVYR010000010.1:0-1483 GCA_964631555.1 uncultured Leptospirales bacterium | reverse complement strand
GCATCGATTATTGAAGTACCGAGCCCCTCCCATCTCGAAGACATTACGAAAATATCCCCAAACCTGACCAGATTCAGCGCATCTTCCCTGAAACCCGTAAAAATAACATGATCTTCCAGAGAAAGCTCTTCCCTTAGCTTCGACAAGCGGGCTTTCAACTCACCTTCCCCTGCAATAATAAGAATAAAATCCCTGAATTTATTCTTTAAAATACCGGCAGCTTTTAATAATGTCTCATGGTCTTTCTGATTTGTTAAAGCGGCAATGTTAATAAATATAACTTTATTTCCGGGGATATCGAATTCTTTTTCCAGGTAAGTGGTATTGATATCCTTATATACACCAAAATCTATCCCTGAATAAACAGTAGTGACCTTTTCCTGCGGAATACCGTCCTCAATAAGGATATCCCTGATCGCGTTTGACACAGTGATATACTTTTCAGGATAATTATATTTAAACCTGCTCAGGATATTCTTATTTATTCTGAAATCCACTCTCCGGGCCACTATATTCACAGGCACCTTATAGAACATATTGCTGATAAACCCTAGTGAATGCGCGTGAGCAGTATGCATGTGGATAATTCCGGCACCCGTCCTTTTAGCCAGCATCGAAATTTGCCACGCTGCCGCTATATCAAATTCCGATCTCATTCTTAACGGCACACACGGCAAATGTTTCTCAAGCAATATATAATGGAGGGGAGAATCTTTCTGACAAACACATGAAGCTTTATAACCTTTTTGATTCAAAGCAGAAACAAGATAATAAGTCTGCTTTTCACCGCCTCTCCATGTGCCTGCTGTATTAATATGAAGGATAGGGACATTCTTTAACAAGTCTGCCGGTTTGACAAAAGTATTATTCTTATTCATCTCCTGCTGACTTGCCTGGATAATACATTTTCATGCTGAAGCAGAAATTTCTTTATTTCTTTCCCGCCTGAATAATTACCCATTGCACCATTGGAATTGATGACCCTGTGGCAAGGTACTAATATCGGGAATAAATTCCTGGCCATCGCATTCCCCACAAACCTCGCGCCGTTCCTGATGCCGGACCTTTCGGATAACTCCTTATAAGAGACAGTTTCCCCGAACCCGACGCCGATCAATTCATTATAAACCGCTTTTTCTTTCTCGCTGAAAACGCTGAAATCCATTGCAGGGAGTTCTTTTTTCTCTCCTAAAAGGTAATGATCCAGAAATATAATTGCCTTTTCCATCTCTTCCGTAACCCGGGCACTGAACTTCTTTTCGATCTCTTTCTTATGATCAATGCAATGGCCGAAAAGTACAAGTTTCAAAGAGTCTTTGCTGCCGAAAATATAGAGCCTGCCTGTGGGAAAAGGATACGTATAGCATGATATATCATTGTATTTCTTTAAATGATTTAATGACATATTATTTTTTTATAATAACTAAGTTCTTCTAAGAAACTAAATTTTATAATATCACATTTTATTGTTTATTTTAGTTTC
>CAZVYR010000009.1:0-30003 GCA_964631555.1 uncultured Leptospirales bacterium | reverse complement strand
TTGGAAAGAAATAAAACAGCTTCAAATAAACCATAATAATACGTCTCGTCTTTCGAAATTTCACTATCCTTTTCATCAAAATCATCAGTAACATCTTCTGAAAAATTGGACGTCTCATTCCGGCCGCTAGAATTTGTGTCAGTAATATTATTGGTATTAAATTCGCTCATAAAACATCACTCATAATAATAACAGAATAACGACAAACAGTCCATCAAACAATTATAATACTCATTCCTTTCCAACAATATATTCATAAAAAGAATTAAAATATTTAAATATAATTTTGTATGCTTACTTAATAAGAAAGATACGGGGTGAATTAAACACGCAGAATTCTTATATCACCGAAAACCTTATGCTGTAATATTTTAATCTTCCGGTACTTGGCCATTTCCAGAATGGCCATAAAAGTAACAACAAGTTCCATTCGGTTTGTATTTCCGGAAAACAGATCAGTAAAAAAGATATGATCCTTTACTTCCAGTAATTGCACGATAAACTCAATCTTGTCACTTACCAGAATTTCGTCAAATACTATTTCTTCATGTTCAACATTATGTATTTCGTTAAAAATTCCGGCAAGTGCATCTAAAAGATCATACAGAGTAGCACTTATATAATCTCCATCCGAAAATTCCTGATCCGGATTTTTTCTATGAAACACATCTGCCTGTTTTTCATAGCAATCTTTTAATTTAACGGACGTTAGCTGAAATTTCTTATATTCAATCAACTTTTCGACTAAATCAGGAGGAAAAGGCGGTAAAAAATACTCATCTTCAATTTCTCCACCAGGAAGCAAGGCTTTTGATTTATAGTATAATAAATCCGATGCAATCAGAACAAATTCTGAAGCGATCTTTACATTCATCTTTTCCATAAGCTTCAGATATTGAATATACTGTTCCGTTATCTGTGCAATAAAAATTTCAGTTACATCTATTTTCGCGTTCTTTATTAAATCCCAAAGAAGGTCAAGCGGGCCTTCATAATTCTCTATACTCAAGACATAGTTATTACTTTTATCAAAATCTTTTGTTTCTTTGGGTAATATATCCATATTCAATAATTTTGTCAAAAAGTAACATACATTTTCAAAGTATAATGAGAATGATTTTCCAGGTAATTCTTTTCTTTTAGGAAAGAGCTTTATCGGCAGCTTTTTGTAATCTTTCCGGAGGGAATGGTTTAACAACAAAATCTTTTACTCCGATTTTAATAGCTTTAGTGAGTAGATTCTCCTGACCAAGTGCTGTGACCATAATTATCTTTGCTGAAGGATCAATGTTTAATATCTCTTCCGCTGCCTCGATCCCGTCCTTTTCCCTCATAGTAATATCCATTGTTACCAGATCCGGTTTTAACTTCTTATATATTTCAACAGCAACATTTCCGTTCTCCGCTTCTCCGACAATTTCATGCCCTTTGGGGACAAGTGCGTCTTTTACTAATGTTCTCATGAACTTAGCATCATCTACTATTAAAATTCTAGCCATTTTTTTTCTCCAATGAATTTTAAAGTCTTAACAGTGATGAGAGCTATTGTATATTTTTTAATATAACTAATCAACAAAAATTTCAATTTTTAATATTAAAATACAAAGCATCTCAATAATTATACTAAATTATTTTTTAGTTATTTTTATAATAACTCTAATATAGCCTTAGGAATATCATTTAATGCAATTATTGTTTTTATTGCCCCGTTATTAATTGCTACACGGTTCATTCCAAATACTACTGAAGTCTCCTCATCCTGAGCTATAGTATACCCACCTTTTTCCTTAACTTTAAATATACCTTTTGCTCCATCCTGACCCATCCCTGTCATAATTACACATATCGCGTTTTTACCGTAATTATCCGCTATAGAATTGAATAAAACATCAATGGATGGCATATGACCTGATACTTTCTCCCCTTTTTCCAGCCTTATTATTTTTTCACCGTTTTTATTGAAAATTTCCATATGTGAATCACCTGGGGAAACGTATGCCCACCCCGGTAATATCTTATCTCCGTCTTCGGCTTCCTTAACATTTAATCCTGAAAGCTGATTTAGCCTTTGAGCAAAGGCTTTTGTAAAACCTGCCGGCATATGCTGAACTACAAATATTGATGTTGGAAAATTTTCCGGCAATTTCCTGAATATATTCATCAATGCCGAAGGACCACCTGTAGAAGTGCCGATAGCGACTATTCTGGAAGTTGACTCCTTTAATATAGCAGCGTTTAATTCAGCTTTGTTTTTGTCTATATCTTTCTTCTTATCTTCTTCTGATTCTTCTTTCTTTATCGATATCTTTATTTCAGTTTTATATACCTGCTTTACTTTTTCTATTAATAATTCCTTTACTTCCTTTAAAGACACATTAGAGGCTGGTTTGGGTAAAAAATCCACAGCACCATAATCGAGAGCTTTAAATGTTTCTTCTGCTCCATGCTGTGTTAATATACTAAGCATTATTACAGGCTTTGGATTTCTTTCAATAATGTGCTTAAGGGCTTCCAGTCCATCCATTATCGGCATCTCAATATCCATAGTGATCACATCAGGATCAAGCTGATCGTTTTTAAAGATTGCCGTTTTCCCATTATTGGCTGTGCCGACAACTTCTATTTCCGGATCACTGGCAAGTATATCAGTTATAACTGTCCTGGCCAGTGTGGAATCTTCAACAACAAGAACTCTTATTTTCTTCCCCATACCGCTTTCTTTATTTCTCAATTGGAATTTTTAGATTTTTCTATCATTTTCTTCAACTCTTCAGTTTCCGATAAAATCAGCAATTTACCCAATATTTTATCATCCTGATAAAAGAAATATGTATTCATCAATAGCGCGTATTCACCTGAAATACTATTCTGAAGCAATATCGAGTCTATAGTGGACTGAATATAATCATGTATAATAGTAGGCACATCAGGTCTTATCATAAGGCCTGTCTTCTCGGAAAGTATATTAATTAAAGAAGAACCAATGATATTAGTTACTTCTTTTAAAGCAGATTCACCATTTTGATCCAGGATTTTTGTTTTCCCGGTCGATAATCCATAAAGTATATCAATTAACTCGAATCCTGATTCTTCAGTAAAGCTGAACAATACCGAACCTTTAAAATCACCAAGCATTGCCATAAAAACACCAAGGTAAACAGTATCAATATCGCCAATTATTTTTGCCAAATTTTTTATCGGAACAATCTCAACTTCCGGAATAGAAAGCGAAATGCTTTTATCCAATAACTTTGAAAGGGAGTCAGCAGCATTAGCAACGCCTACATTTGCAATTAAATTGATTTTTTCCATATCTGCTATATCGATATTAAGCGAATCAAAGATTGACCCATCATGATAGGATATTTCAACATTACTATTAATATTATTCTCCAATTCCTTTCGGAAACCCTCAAGAGACTCCTTAACCTTCTTTTCAATGTTATCGTCCTGAAGCTCCTGCTTATCTGATATCTGTGATAATTCCTCTGATTCAGTCGTATCGGACTCATCTTTTGTGTATATGATATCTTCTGTTATATCCTGTTCCTTTTCCCCGGCAGATTCAGATTCAATAGTTTCCCCATCTTCAGAGACCGCCATATCTTCAGCAGTACCAGCCTCTTCAGCTTTAAGTGTCTCTTCTCCTCTTACTTCTGGTTTTCCAGGCGCAGGTTCATCTTTAGAAATATCCCTATCCTCAGTAATTCCAATATCAGATGCCTTTACTTCAAGCGATTCTTCCTCTTTAGCAGCAAAAATATCTTTCTGTGCAGTTGCAGGCTTTGGTTTAACCTCTTCTTTTGATTCCGCTTTTTCCGGCTTTTTTACTTTGTCACCAAGCTCCGTTTCTTTATGCATAACGGCTGATTTTTTTCCTTTTTTATCCCTGGCCTTGTTTATCTCTATACGGAGTTCTTTCTCATCAAATTTGTATGCAGTTTTATCCCTAAATGCTTTTTCTTCATCAGTAATAACCTTATTTATCATTGATGCAATATCGAGAATTAAACAAATACTGCCGTCTCCAAGTATTGATGCGCCTGCAAGACCTTCAATATTTGTATAATTTTCATCAAGGGACTTTATTACTATTTCCTGTTTTCCTTCCAGGCTATCCACAATTACTCCGATTTTTCTATTCCCAAAGCCGACAACAACAACTGGAATCTTCATATTCTCATCAAGAGCACTTTCAATTCCAATAAATTCATTTAAACGCAACAGTGATAATATCTCTCCTCTCAAATTTATCACTTCCCTTCCCTCAATAGTTGTAATATCTTCATCAGTAATCTTGATTGTCTCAATAACATCCGGAAGGGGAATAGCATATATTTCTTTCTTAACCTTAACCATAATAGCTGGAATAATAGCCAGTGTTAGCGGAAATGATAAGATAAAATTAGTCCCCATCCCTCTTTCAGTTTCAATCCTCACACTTCCATTCAATTCACTAACCGTTTCTTTAACGACATTCATACCCACGCCGCGTCCTGAAATATCAGTTACAACTTCGGCTGTTGAAAAGCCTGGTAGGAAAATAAAATTAGTGATATCCGTTTCATCCATATTCCCGAGCATCTCATTGGTTGTCAGGCCTTTATTAACAGCGATCTTTTTTATCTTTTCCAGATCCAGACCACGGCCATCATCCCCAATTTCAACAAATATCTGATTTCCGCCCTGATATGCATTAATTGTTACAACTGCTTCTTCCGATTTACCGACTTTTTTTCTTTCTTCCGGAGGTTCAACCCCGTGGTCTATAGAATTTCTTATTAAATGAAGCAATGGCTCTCCTATAACATCGATAACTTTTTTGTCTAATTCAGTATCCTCACCTTTAATAATAAATTTAATCTGTTTTTTATACTCCTTCGCGAGATCCCTGACCGGCCTGTTAAATCTTGATAACACCTGGCCAATGGGAACCATCCTTGTCTTCATAATACCGCTCTGGAGTTCCTTGGCAATCCTGGACATCTGGTCCATTCTGTTTTTAAATTCATCTATAATAGTTTTATCAATAGCAGAGCTTTTAATATCATCATAAAGCCTGAAGAAACCTGAATTAGCAATGACCAGTTCGCCGACATTATTTAATAAAAGATCGAGCTTATCCACCGAGACCTTGACTATCTTCAGGCCAAGAGCCTTCTTATCCTCTTTTCTTCTCCCAAAGGCAATTTCTTCATGTTCCTCATCATATAAACTGACATCTTTTGATAGCTGGCCGTTTTCCTTTTCTTCACCTAAGGCTTCAGGATGTATTTCTTTCGTATTTTCATCCGGTTTTGCTTCTATTCTCCGCTCAACCGTTTCTTCTTTCGGTTCTTCTGCTTTTTCCTCAAATATGGTTTCCCTCTCATGAAATTTCAGTGCAACTTTATTATCCTTTTGCGAAAGTGTGATCATGCGCAAATCTACTTTGTCAATCAGATCGATACCGCATGCTTCTTTTATTTGATCTGTTTCTATGCTGTTATTAAAAATAACTACCCTGAATATATTATCCTGCCATTCATCGGTTATTTTATCAAAATCCGGAATACTTTTTATCACATCACTGCTTTGCTCCAGATTATTTAAAATCAATTGCGCCTTTAATAGCTTCATCTGCGCATCCGGACTGATATAAATATCCACCTCGTAACAAATCCTTTCGGATTTAAGACCGTCAATTATTATCTTTACATCTTTTTGCGTATACTGAATTTTTGGAAGCGATATTTTCTCAGCAGTTTTATCATCAGTCCCGGGTTTAGAAATCTCAAACTTTTGTGATGATTTGGTAATTTCTCCAATACTTTTAATTTTACCAATAGTCTTGGATAAATCCTGCTTAGGCTCTTCTCCTGAAGCGACTGAACTTATTATAGAGCTAATCTGGTCAAAACATTCAAATAACACTTCTATTATTTCAGGGTTCATTGACATTGTCTTGTCACGAATGCCCTGCAGCAAATTTTCCATATGATGAGCAAGATCGCTAAGATCGTTCAATCCCACGAACGCAGCCGAACTCTTAAGTGAATGTGCGGTTCTGAAAATACTATTGATCGTGTCGATCTCAATATTGTTTGGATCTCTTTCAATCTTTAAAATACTTTGATTCAGCTCCTGTAACTGTTCATCTGCTTCCTCTAAGAATATATCCTGATATTCACCTATGGTAAATGCCATTTCTGTTCTCCAAATTATAATGAATTAAATAAAAAGTACAAGTTAAACATTTTAATATATGATGCCGCCCTTCCTAACCTTCAAACTCATTTTCGAATAACATACTATCCAGTCTTAAAATAATAATCAGCCTGTCATCCAGTCTTCCGACCCCCTGGATAAATTCGGTAGACACCCCCTCAATTAACTTGGATGGAGAACTAATATTTTTCCTGGAGATCCTAATAACCTGGTAGACCTTATCTATCAATAATCCCACAAGTTTATTATTAATCCCGACAACAATTATTCTGGTATCATCGGAATAATCCTCTTTGGGATAACCGAACCTCATCCTGACATTAACAACAGGTATCACATTACCTCTTAAATTTAAAACTCCCAATACAAAATCAGGGGTATTCGGAAGCCTGCTTATATCCGTGAGTCTTAAAATTTCATGTATGGAAAGGATATCGATACCGTATTCAACATCATTAAGAAGAGAAAAACTGACTATCTGGACATTATCCTCTTCAGCTATATCTTCTCTATCCTCTTCAACGACTTCAGAATCGGCAACTGCTGCTAAAGCACTTTCAATAACATCATTTTTTCCCATTGATATTCTAACCCCGTCAAATATTTGTTTTCATATAATCTCTTCGCCAAGTATACTGTTGTGCTGTCTTAATTAAAATAATATTTATTAATTTGGCAAATAAAAAAACAAGATAATACGAATTTAATATACAATAGTATATTAGAGTTATTGCATTTCTACTAATAATATAAGGTTTCAGTGTTGTAACAACTCTATTATTATTCTCGTCAATATTTTTTAACCGATTTTACTTAATTTACAATTATTTTACTTTTAGTTCATTAAGTATTTTATAACATATATTGAAGATTTTCAAGTATTTTTAAACAATATAAAAATTAGAAAAATAAATTTATTTTAAACGGCTAAATCCATGCAAAAAGAAAAAATTCCATCCATTGATGAATGCTATAAAATAATGTCAAACCGGATGCTTCCGAATATAAAAGAGCATTCCGAACAGGTAATGAACGTTGCGTTAGCAATAATCAATAATCTCAGAACAGGTGTTGAAATTAACACAGAACTTGTTATAGCAGCTTCACTTCTTCACGATATCACGAAAACCGATTCTCTGTCTACCAAAGAACCTCACGATATAACCGGGGGAACATTGATCAGAGAACTGGGATATAACGACGTAGCAGCTATTATTGAAGAGCATGTTTTTTTAAAAAACTATAACCCTGATGGAAAATTGCTGGAAAAAGAGATAGTTTTTTATGCTGATAAAAGGGTTATGCATAATAAAATCGTAACTCTTGACGAAAGAATATCCGATTTACTTGTCAGATACGGTAAAACAATAGAACGAAGAACACAAATCTTAAAAAACACAGAATTGATGTTTGCCGTTCAAAATAAGATAAACAGACACATGAAAAATGATATTGATGCAATAATTCTCGGCCTGATTAAAAAGTGAGCCGCTATAATCAATATTTTTTCCTTTCCTTATTATGGCCCAACCTGTTCATAATATAAACTGCGATATATCCCCCGATCAATCCAGCAATAATATTAACACCGGTTTCATAAACAAGGAAACTAAGAGCTTTAATCGCCAAATCAAGGAATAACTTATCCAGAACAAACCCGCCGATCAATGCCCCGATCACACCGACAACCAAACCTCCAACGTATCCTCCGAAAAGATCCCTTTTTTTTATATAATAAAAAATCCATGAAATAAGAGCTCCAAGAACAAGGTAAATAGCAATTGCCAGGAGTTTCATTAAAAAATTTAATATTTCATCCGACATAAAAACCTCTAAGCAATGATTATTTTTTTATATCACTCAATATATAATTATCAGTTTAATAGAATGTCAATTACTTATTATTTTGAAGATCAGTTCCTCCGGTCCCGTTAACGAGATGGCGTGCTAAAAGATAACAAATAACCTTAACGTGAAAAACATGTTTATCGCTTAAAAAATATAAAGGCTTTTGCAGGAGTGCTGTCTGCAAAAGCCCTCAATCCGAAAAAATATAAAAAGAGTGTAATAATTATCAATTATATAGAATATCGGATTATCAAAATATTGCTTAAGCTTTTTAAAATATAAATTAACATGAATTTAATTTCTTGAACATAGATAAATTGTTGTATATATTTCAAATACAGATTATTAAATCAAAAATGCAGCCATATAAAGAAAACATACAGAATGATACCTCATCACGTGGTCCATCCGGTATCACCGAATTGATCTCAATTATCAATTCCAATAACAGTGAAGCAGATACCGGATTGGTCCGCAAAGCCTATGACTTTGCCAGTGAAGCCCATAAAGGACAGAAAAGACTTTCAGGGGAGCCCTATATTATTCATCCCCTGCAGGTAGCTATTTTGCTGGCCAAACTCAACCTGGATACAACAACAATTGCAGCTGCCCTTCTCCATGACGTTATAGAAGATACAAAAATATCTATCGATAAACTAAGAACTGAATTCAATGAAGAAACAGCCCTTCTAGTGGACGGCGTTACTAAAATATCATACCTTAAAAAAAAGACCAAAGATAACGAAATAAACAATCTGAGAAAAATGCTGCTTGCCACTATTAACGACGTGAGAGTAATATTTATTAAACTGGCCGACAAGCTGCATAACATGAGAACAATTACCTACCAGCCTTATATCCGGCAACAGCAAATATCAAGAGAAGTATTAGATATATACGCACCGCTTGCCAACAGGTTCGGCATATCCAAGATAGCTTCCGAGCTTTCCGACATCGCCTTCAGGATATTGCATCCTGATGAATATAAAGACATTTCCGAAAAAGTAGCACAAACCAGGGATAATATTGAAGAATATATAAATCAACTACAGGGCATACTGAGCAAAAAGTTTCATGAGTTAGATATTAACGCAGTAATTACAGGCAGGGCCAAACACTATTATTCAATATATCAGAAGATGAAAAAACAAAGAAAATCCCTGAACGATATATTCGATATACGCGCCATCAGGATCATCACAGACGAAGTCAGCGATTGTTACGGCATACTTGGTGTAGTCCATACCCTCTGGTCTCCAATTACAGCAAGATTCAAAGATTACATTGCAGTCCCAAAATCAAATATGTACCAGTCCCTGCACACAACTGTTATCGATTCAGACGGCCATCCCCTTGAATTCCAGATAAGAACAAAAGAAATGCATATCACTGCAGAAATAGGCATAGCTGCCCACTGGGTATATAAGGAAGGATATCAAAAACAGACAAAAACATACAAAGACATAGCTCTGTTAAAAAACATGCGGAAGAGACATCTTAGAAACGACAAACCGAAAGACTTTCTCAAAGAATTAAAGATGGATCTTTATACTGATGAAATATTCACATTCACTCCCAGGGGCAAGATTATAAAGCTTGCGAAAGGAGCAACACCTGTTGATTTTGCCTATGCAATACACACTGAAATCGGGCATCACTGCATAGGAGCAAAAGTGAACAACAGCATTGTACCCCTTAAAATCCAGCTCAAGAACGGCGATATCGTTGAAATCCGCACAGGAAACAAAGAGCACCCCTCAGAATCATGGCTTAAATTCGTGAAGAGCTCCAACGCCAGATACAAAATCAGACACTGGTTGCGTAAACACCGGGAGGAGACAGGAGTAGGAAGTAATAAAAATATTAAAGAAGAAGATACAAAAACCATTGAAGTATCCATTCCGCAGAATGAGCTCTTTAAAATAAAAAACGTCTCAAAGAACAAACCTCAAAACCTCCTAATAGACGGCACTTCAAATATTCAGATAAAACTTTCCCAATGTTGTCAGCCAATCCCCGGAGATGACGTTATAGGATTTATCACAAGAGGTCGTGGGCTTACAGTACATAAAAAAAACTGCTCTTCACTAAAAAGACTCAAAGCAGAAAAAGAAAGATTTATAAACATTGTATGGTCAGGCTCAAAGGATACATATCATGTCAAAATCGCTATCAGCGCAATAGACAGACAAAATCTTCTGAAAGACATTGCCAGTGAAATTTCCGCAGCAAAGACAAATATATTGAAAATGGAAGCCAATGTTAATGAAGAAGACAATGTAAAAATCAAATTCATCGTTGAAGTAAGCAGCACAGATCACCTGAATCAACTGATAACCCTGCTTCATAATGTGAAGAGCGTAACAGAAGTATATAAACTAAATGAATAAGCATAATACCTGCGTTTTATCGAGTATTCCCCTCCGTTTCAAATACGCTTCCCCTCCGTTTTAAAGTCGTATATAAAGCTCTCTGTTAATAGTACAAAAGCCAGCAAATCACAAAAAGAACACTGTGAGAAACTGAACTGTAACATTAATATAACACTGTTCATACGTTATAAAGCCACATTCTGAATAAGGAATTTCTTTTATCAAGAAAATTCCAGATAATGACGATAGAAAAAAAAGAACCAAAAGCGGGTTATATAAATGCAAAAAAACAAATTGATTCATTCCTTGGTGATTTTCATTTTCATAATGGCTATTTCCGCACAACCGTGTTTTGCAATCTCAACTGCATTAAAAGACGACCTTGATTACAATACGATTTTACGCTTTTTACGATTCACTGCCCTACCCGTAGAAAATTTTGCCGGCGAAGAACAAAAGAAAAAATATGAAGTTCTAAAAGAAACATTCCGCGAAGCATCCGCAGAATATTACAGTAAAAAATATGAAACAGCATTCAGAAAATTTAACGTCGTAAAGGAAGAACTCGCCTTACTTATGGAGGAGATAAGTCAAGTCTACTTAAAACGTACTGAAGCACTTCTTGACTCAACAACAAAAACAGCTTTTGATATAATAGTAAAATATAGCAAACATACAGATTTTTATAGAAATTTAAAAAAACCATTTGATCCAGTGAATAGCAATAAAACCTATAATGAGGAGAAATTTCATTTTTTCTATGACAGAGGGCGAATTGAGATATATTTAAATTACGGTTATAAAAAATTAAGCGAAGCCAGGGCAATATATAATGATCCTGATTTCAATTATCTGAAAAACAAAAAAATAAAATCCAGAAGGGAGCTGAATTTCATTCTAGATAAATATTCGGAACTAATATCGATTTGCAGGCAGGCAAAGAATTACGGTTTAGAAATATATAAAATTTACAACACGAATAAGACCGGGGAAATACTTATAAAATATAATATTGCCGGCACATCGCGCATTGACCCGATTTTCGACGACAGGATTCCAGAAGATTATAAAATTGATTCTATCGATAACGAAAAGCTCAGTTTTACAGCAGAGAAATCGAGAATAAGCGGAAATGCCGGGCCGGCTAAAAAATAATATTATTTATTCTGCCTTATATTTCTTATCTTTTTTTTCTTTCTTCTCTTTCTTATCTTTATCTTTTTTCGACTTTATATCCTTGTCTTTTCCGGTTTCTTTTTCTTTCATAACCTTCTTTTCAACCAGCTCAATAACAGCCATCTCGGCAGCATCACCCGGACGTTTACCCAGAAGATAGATTCTTGTATATCCACCTTTCCTACCTGTAAACCTCGGAGCTATATCATTGAATAACTTGGATACAGCAGTCTCGTCTTTTATAAATTTTAAAACCAATCTCTTGTTATGTAATCTTTTCCCGGCTTCACTTTCCGGAAGTTCGACATTCTTTTTTGCTCTCGTGATCAGTTTCTCAGAAATTTTCTTTAATTCTTTTGCCTTTTGCTTTGTAGTAATGATCTTCTCATTTAAATAAAATGAAGCAATCATATTTGAGAACATAGCATTCCGGTGAGACGGAGTCCTGCCTAACTGTTTCACATTATTCCTGTGTCTCATTTTTCGTCCTTCTATTAATTTCTTTTATAGCTACTCTTTTAGTCCAAGACTTAAATGTAAGCTTTCTAATTTAGCTTTAATTTCCTTCATAACCTGATCACTATAGTGCTTTGATTTCCTGAATTCATCCTCGGTTTTTCTGACAAGTTCCTCAAGAATGCTTATATCAAGACTTTTAATAGTATTAAAAGCTCGTACAGAAAGCTCAAGTTCATCTATGGACCTGGCTAAAGTATTTTTCATCCGTTCGAGATTTTCATCTACAACCTCAGTTTCTTCCTCGAGTTCCTCTTCGAAATTGATAAAAATAGTCAAATGATCTTTGATTATTTTTGCTGCCTGTGCAAGTGCGTCTTCCGGAGCTACCGAACCGTCAGTCCAAAGCTCTATTATCAACCTGTCGTAGTCCGTACGCTGGCCTACCCTTGTATTTTCTACAGTTACATTTACTTTTCTTACCGGTGTGAAATCCGCATCAACGACAATTACACCTACCGTCTCGCTGCTGTTCTTACTTAACTCAGCCGGCATATAACCCCGTCCTCGTTCGACCTGAACCTCCATATCAATCACACCATTCTCATTTAACGTCGCAATATGCATCTCAGGATTCATGATTTCTACGTCAGCGTCAATGTTAAAGTCCGCCCCCGTTAAGTCTCCAGGACCTTGTTTAACAATATGTAAAACCTTAGGCATTTCGCCGTCATATTTAAATCGAAGCTTTTTCAGGTTAAGAATAATCCTTGTAACATCTTCGTAGACACCATCAATCGTAGCAAATTCATGGGTTACACCTTCAACCTTTATTGCGGTAATACTGCACCCGCTTATTGAAGACAACAAAACTCTTCTTAGGGAATTTCCAATAGTTAATCCATAACCCTTTTCAAAAGGCTCTGCAATAAATCTCCCATAGTCTTTTTGAACTTCATCATGTTCAAATAAAATTTTACTAGGTCTTTTAAAACCCTTCAATAGGCTTTTTGGAGCCATTCGAACCTCCATAAATACTTAAATAAAAAAGAATGAAACGATATTTGAAAAGGGGAATTAGTATTACAAAAACAGCTTTTATTTAGAATATAATTCAACAACTAACCTTTCGTTGAAATTATCAGTAATATCCTGGCGTGTAGGCAATCTTAAAATTTTACCCTTAGCACTGTCAAAATCAACCTCAACCCATTCAGGAACAGAATTAGTTGCTTTTGAGAGCTTCACTGAATCTTTTAGCATCACGTTCTCTTTGAATTTAGATTTAATTTCGATAACTGAGCCCTCAGTGATTATATAAGAGCTAATATCAACAATATTATCATTTACCAATACATGTCTATGATCAACCAACTGCCTGGCCTGCTTTCTTGAGGACGCAAAACCCATCCTGTAAACTACATTATCCAGTCTTCTTTCAAGCATCGAAAGCATGTTGTCGCCGGTTACTCCTCGCATTTTCGATGATTTGTCAAACACTATCCTGAATTGATTTTCAAGAAGCCCGTAGCTTCGTTTAATTTTTTGCTTTTCCCTTAACTGAATAGCATATTCCGAATATTTTGATCTCCTGTTTTTCTTAGGCAAACCAGGAGGATATTTTTTCTTCTTCACAGCACACTTATCGGTTAAACATCTTTGCCCTTTAAGCATCAAGGGCATTCCTTCTCGTCTACATAGTTTACATGATGGACCCGTGTATTTAGCCATAACTCTTTAACTTCCTGATTTTATTAAACTCTTCTTCTCTTAGGCGGCCGGCAACCATTATGAGGTATCGGAGTTACATCTTTGATTTTTGTTATATTTAATCCAGTCTGAGCAAGTGATCTGATCGCAGCTTCTCTCCCAATGCCGGGACCTTTTACGAAAACTTCAATCATTCTTAACCCTGCGCTATCCATTGCTTTCTGAGCAGCTTCTCTGGAAGCCATTTGTGCTGCATAGGGCGTAGATTTTCTTGACCCTTTGAAGCCCTGTGCACCGGATGATGCCCAAGAAATTACATTCCCTTCCATATCAGTGAGTGTAATAATTGTATTATTATATGTTGCCTGAATGAATGCTTTCCCTATAGGTACATTCTTCTTTTCTTTTTTTTTCTTAATTTTTTTCTGCTTCAAGTCACGACCTCTTAATTAGTTCTTTTTACCGGAATACTGTGATCTTTTTCTTCCCTTCGCCGTTTTCGCATTATTTTTAGTATTCTGACCTCTTAATGGTAATCCCATCCTGTGCCTTCTACCTCTATAACAACCAATATCCATCAAACGTTTTATATTGAACGCAATCTCAGTTCTAAGATCACCTTCAACTTTACCGCTTTTTTCAATTGCTTTCCTGAGCAAATTAATTTCATCGTCAGTTAGATCTTTAACTCTTTTATCAGGATCAATTAGCGTCTCTTTGATTATATTATTAGCAGTCGGCAAACCTATTCCATATATATAAGTTAAAGCTATTTGAACTCTTTTGTTTGCCGGTAAATCTACTCCGGATATCCTCGCCATATATTAAACCTTTATAATAATTATAGAATATTATTTTGAAGTTCTTTTCTTTTGTCTTTGCTTATGCCTTGCATTTTTACAAATAACTCGTATTACACCATGTCTCTTTATCACTTTGCAGTCACTGCATATTTTTTTTACTGACACTCTGACTTTCATTTTAATAGACCTCTAAAAATTTTAAAATAGGCGGACAACAGTAGTTTCATTTACCTATTTTGATCGATAAGTAATCCTTCCTCTTGTCAAATCATACGGTGACAATTCAACAGTTACTTTGTCACCAGGTAATATTCTTATATAGTGCATCCTCATTTTTCCGGATATATGTGCCAAAACAATCGCGTCATTAGTATCCAGTTTTACCCGGAACATTGCATTTGGTAAAGGTTCAACAACTACACCCTCAACTTCAATTGGTTCTTCTTTTGCCATAATATTTTTTAGCTACCTGAAATCATTTCCCCCGGTTAAAATTTTCGCCTGTCCCCCTATTACTGCCACTGTGTGCTCAAAATGCGCAGATTTTTTTCTATCTTTTGTTACAACGGTCCACCCATCTTTAAGTACTTCTACTTCATAGCCTCCGGCATTAATCATCGGCTCAATAGCAAAAACCATTCCATTTTTTATTCTGGGGCCTTTACCTTTATCTCCAAAATTCGGGATTGAAGGCTCCTCATGAAGATTTGTTCCAATACCATGACCAACAAACTCTCGAACAGGTGAAAACCCAAATTTTTCAACATAAGACTCAATAGAATTAGAAATATCAGAAATTCTATTCCCATCTTTACAATTTTTTATACCAGCATAAAGTGATTCTTTTGTAACATTAAGTAGTAACTGTGTTTCCTTATCGATTACTCCGATTTTAAAAGTCCTGGCTGAGTCTCCAAAATATCCTTTATAATGAACTCCAATATCTATACCAATGATGTCGCCGTTTTTTAACTTTTCATTTTTATTGGGAATACCATGAACTACTACATTGTTGATGGATGTACATGCTGAAGCCGGGTATCCACGATAACCGAGAAATGCTGGCTCTGCATCATTGTTAATTATAATATCCCTTGCTAACTCATCTATTTCAAACGTCGAAATACCGACTTTTATAATTCCTTCTATCTCATCAAGAACCGCTGCTACAATTTTACACGCTTCTCCAATTTTCTCTATCTCTGAATTCGAATAAATATATATTCCCAATCTTATATAGTCCTTAATAAAAAATACAATATTAACGATTTCATGAACGCCTGCTTTTTATCCTGCCTTTTTTAATAAAACCGTCATAGTGCCTCATCAATAACTGAGATTCAATTTGTCTTAGCGTATCCAGAGCTACTCCTACAATAATGAGCAAAGATGTACCACCAAACAAATAAGCCATCGTTGGAGATACATCTTCAGGCCAAATTCTTAACACAAAATCGGGAATAATAGCAATGATCGCAAGAAATATTGAACCTGAAAGTGTAACCCTGTTTAATAATTTCATAATAAAATCTGACGTCTTTTGACCTGGCCTTATACCTGGTATAAATCCGCCGTATTTTTTCAGGTTATCAGCAATATCAACTGGATTAAATTGTATAGCGACATAAAAATAACAGAAAAATACGATTAATAAACCGTAAAAGAACATATATGAAATTTGTCCAGGAGAAAGCCAATACTGTATTCTATTAAAAATAGCATATTTAGTAACACCTAACATACTTCCTATTTGTGAAGGAAGCAATACAACAGAAGAAGCAAAAATAATCGGAATAACACCTGCCGCATTAACCCTTAAAGGTATTGACTGCGACTTCATTTGTACCATTCTGCGGCCTACAACTCTTTTGCCGTATTGAACAGGTATTTTCCTCGTCCCAAGAGTTAATAAAATACTTGCAGCCACCACTGAGCAAAAAAGAACAATTAGAATTATAAGTAAAATAGGATTGCCACGTTCCACAATCCGGTTAACTGTATCCATAAAAGCCGAAGGTACACGCACTACAATACCAGCAAATATAATTAGAGAAATACCGTTACCTATTCCTTTCTCTGTTATCAATTCACCAAGCCACATGAGGATCAATGTCCCTGTGGTAATAGCAACTACTGCTATTATTACAAACATTACGCCTGCGTCCTTTGGAACAACTGCTCCTTTAGGCGAAACCATTGATTTCATCCAGAATGTCAGGCCCAGTGACTGAAGAGCGCATAAAAGAACTGTACCGTACCTTGTATATTGATTGATTTTCTTATGGCCTTCAGGACCCTCCTTGGACAATCTCTCTAATGCAGGAATGACTACGTTCAATAGTTGCATGATAATTGAAGCGGATATATAAGGCATTATACCGAGTGCGAAAATCGTAAATCTTTTTAATGCTCCTCCTGCGAACAGATCAAAAAAATTTAAAAAACCTCCGCCACCACTTTTTGCTGCCTGATCAAAATACGCCTTTAGAGCGTCGATATTGATACCAGGTATAGGAATATGTGTTCCTATTCTGTATATCACTAGAATTATTAAAGTAAAAAGAATTCTTTTACGCAGTTCAGGAACTTTGAATATATTTACAACTACATTTGCCATTTAGTTATTCTATTATACCTTTTTTTGATGCGCAGATCTTATAATTGCTTTTCCACCAGCATTTTCTATACAATTTATTGCTGGAATTGAAAAAGCATCCGCAGTTATTGTAACCGCCTTTTTCAAATCTACTGTTCCGAGGATTTTTATCATTTTATCAGAGTGCTTTACAATTTTGTTATCAGCAAGAATCTCAGGAGTAATTTCATTCAAATCTGTCTGTAAAATCTCAGATAAATTTACGATTTGAAAGTATTTTTTAAAAATATTATTAAATCCTCTTTTCGGAATTCGTCTTTGCAAGGGCATTTGCCCGCCTTCAAACCATACTCTTTTTTTACTCCCTGACCTGGAAAGTTGACCTTTCTGTCCCCTACAGCTAGTCTTTCCATGGCCGCTACTCATCCCGCGTCCAATGCGTTTTTTCCCTTTAATTGATTCAGGCTTTTTTAATGTGTATTTTTCTTCCATTCTTTGTCAGTAAACCTTTTTATATTAATCAGTTATTGTTTTAACTTCAACCAGATGTCTTACTTTATCAATCATCCCTCTAATTACACTATTATTATCATGCTTACGCTCAGAATTTAGTCTTCTTAAACCTAGTGCTTTAAGGGTTGCTCTCTGTTTGGGTAAAGTGCCGATTTTACTTTTAATCTGTCTGACAATTATTTTTTCTGACATAGCTCTAATTCTCTGAATCCAATAATTTATTTAACGGAATTTCCCTTAAATCAGCAACTTCTTTTAAACTACGTAATTGTAGTAATCCATCAAATGTTGCCTTTGCAATATTTAATGGATTACGTGACCCCTGTGATTTTGTTAAAATATCCGAAATCCCAGCTTTTTCAATTACTGCTCTGACTGATGCACCGGCAATTATGCCTGTACCAGGAGAAGCAGGTTTTAATAAAACTTTGGCTGATTTAAATCTGCCAATGATTTCGTGAGGGATAGTATTTTTGTTTAAATTAATTTTATATATCCGTCGTTTTGCATTCTCTACACTTTTTCTGATAGCATCCGGCACTTCGTTAGCTTTTCCAAAGCTTAAACCGATATGTCCTTTTTCATCACCAACAACTGCTAGTGCATTAAATGAAAAACGCCTTCCGCCTTTTACAACCTTAGCAACACGATTAATGACGATTACCTTCTCAGTTAATTCTAGCTCTTCTTTATTTTTAATTGGCTGTCTTTGTATTTTCATTTATTCCTCTAAAATTCAAGCCCGTTTTCTCTTGCAGAATCAGCAAAAGACTTAACCCTGCCATGATACAGATACCCGTTTCTATCGAATAAAACACTTTTTATTCCTTTTTGATTTGCTCTTTCAGCCAGAATTTTTCCCAGAGCTTTTGCAGATTCAATATTTCCCTTACTTTTCATTTCGGAAAAAGGTTTTTCCAGTGTTGAAGCAGAAACAAGAGTAACCCCCTTTACATCATCAATAATTTGACAATAAAAATTCTTATTACTTCTTGATATACAAAGCCTCAATCTGCCACTGCCTGCCTTGATTTTTCTTTTTATACTTAAACGCCTTCTATTAAATCTGTTTGTCTTTTGAGTATACCTATCCATTATGCTTTACCTGCTTTACCAGCTTTTCGCTTTACGTATTCATTTTTATATCTAATCCCTTTGCCTTTATAAGGTTCAGGAGGACGCAGTTTTCGTATATTTGCTGCGACTTGTCCGACTTTTTGTTTATCTATACCAAAAACCTCAATTTTTGTCGGATCTATAATTTTTACCGTAACATCTTCAGGGGGTGTAAAAGTAATACTATGAGAATAGCCAATGAAAAGTTCAACTGATTTATCTTGCTGTGTCGCCCTATATCCAACGCCAACTAATTCCAATTCTTTCTTAAAGCCAGAGGATACACCTGTAATAATATTACTAATCAGGCTTCTGGATAAACCGTGCAATGCTGATAATTTTTTATCCTTGTCGTCTCCGTCTTTAATAACAGCAATTTTATTTTCCTCTATTCTCAGATCTATACCGTTTAAAAGCCTATATGAATCTGAACCTAAACTGCCTTGCACATTTATTTCCCTGTTATTAACTTGTACAGTGACACCAATCGGAATCTCAATAATTTTTTTCCCTACTCTTGACATCTTATCATCTCGCCTTAACAAATCTTACAAAGCACTTCGCCGCCAATATTTAATTTCTTGGCAGCCCTATTAGTTATAACACCCTTAGAAGTAGAAAGTATCCATATTCCAATATTATTTAAGATTGGATGTAATTCTTCAGACTTCTTATAAACTCTGCGACCAGGTTTGCTGACCCTCTCAAGGGAATAAATCGCAGGTTGTTTATCTACACCGTATTTTAAATAAATTCTTAGTAGCTTTTGTCGTCTGTCATCAAGTATCTTGAAATTTTTTATAAATCCTTCATTTTTTAAAATCCTAGCAACAGAAATTTTTAACTTTGAAGACGGAATGTCAACCCTTAAATGCCCTGCTTTTAATGCATTCCGAATTCGTGTTAACAGATCTGCTATTGGATCAGATAGAGAACTCATTATATTACCTTACCTCTTCTTTCATTATTACCAGGAAGATTTAATAACACCGGGAATCTTACCTTCGGATGCCAAATCCCTGAAACAGATTCTGCATATTTCAAACCTTCGCAGATATCCTCTCGGTCTTCCGCAAATTTGGCATCTATTGTATCCTCTAACATTGAATTTAGGTTTTTTCTTTTGTTTTGCTATTATGCTTTTTTTAGCCACTTTCTTACCCCTGTCTGAATGGCATGCCAAATTCATCAAGAAGGGCTTTTGCTTCTTCCCTTTTCTTGCTATTGGTCACTATTGTTATATTAATGCCGTGAATCTTCTCAACTTTATCGAAATTAACTTCAGGGAATACAATCTGTTCCATTACAGAAAAATTGTAATTCCCAAAATTATCAAATGATTTTGGAGACAAACCTCGAAAATCCCTTACTCGAGGCAAAGTGATATTAATTAACCTATCAAGGAATTCATACATTTTATTTCCTCTTAATGTCACCCGACATCCAACTTCATAACCCTCTCTTATCTTAAAATTAGATATTGGTTTCTTTGCAACAGTTTTTACCGCCTTCTGACCGCTGATTAAAGTCAACTCTTCTATTGCAGAATTTAACGCATTTGTATTTGAATGAGCATCTCCTATCCCGACATTCAACACTATTTTATCTAATTTTGGAACCTGCATAACAGATTTATGATTAAACTTATCCTTTAAAGAAGCCTTAATTTTATCATTATATAATTCTTTTAATCTTATTACCATTATTTTTCACCACTAACTATCGAAACTTTTCCCACATTTTTTGCAAACTCTGACTTTACGGTCATTTTTCGTTTCAATCCCTATCCTAACACCAATTTTACACTTATCACAAAAGTATTGTACATTTGAAATATGAATCGGATATTCAAGACTAATCACACCACCCTTTGGATACTCCTGAGAAGGTCTTACAAATTTTTTCTTCTTGTTAATCCCTTCAACAACCACTCTTCCTTTTTTCCTGTCTACATGAAGTACCTTGCCGGATTGTCCCTGATTTGTACCTGAAATAACTGTTACATTATCATTTTTTTTTATAATTCTTTTAATCATATTCGATTTACCTGTATAAATCCCAATATACTGTTTGCTCTATAAGCCCTATAAAACTTCAGGTGCTAGAGATACGATCTTTAAAAAATTTTTTTCTCTTAGCTCACGGGCAACAGGTCCAAAAATCCTGGAACCTTTTGGCTCACCTTTAGTATCTATTATTGCTACTGCGTTATCGTCGAATTTAATATATGATCCGTCCTTTCGTCTTACTGGTTTTCTGGTTCTTACAACCACAGCCCTTAATACTGCTTTCCCATGAACTTTCTTTCCTGTAGCATCCTTTAATCCATAAAATGGCTGAGAATCCTTAACAGCTACGACGATAATATCACCAACTGTTGCATATCTTTTTCTAGTACCACCCAGTATTTTTATACACTGGACTTTTTTCACACCGCTATTATCAGCAACATCCAGCATTGTTTCTACCTGAATCATAATGAAAACCCTACTTAGCTTTTTCTATAATCTCTACTAATCTATATCTCTTATATTTTGATAGTGGTCTGGTTTCTTCGATCTTAACAATATCTCCGACAGTACACTCATTTTTTTCATCGTGACTTTTAACCCGTCTAGTCCGTTTAACGGATTTCCGATAAAGCGGATGCATCATTAATCTCTCGAATTCAACAACTATTGTTTTATCCATCTTATCGCTTACGACTTTACCAATATCCTGTTTCCTGTTTCCCATATTTATTATTTCCTTAATAGCTTAACAAAACAGTGTTTCCTACCTAATCTTCGGCTCCCTAATTCCAAGTTCATATTCACGTTTTATTGTTAGAATGCGTGCAACATGTTTCTTTAGCTTCTTAACCTTTTTAGGATTTTCAAGACTACTTGTGACGCGTTTAAATCTCTCCAATCTAAGAGATTCCTTGGATTCATTTAAACTTCGATCTAATTCTTCTATATTCAGTTCTTCTATCTTACCCTTCATTTTTGATCCCTTAATAAATGATATCAATATTATACTTTTAGTTTGCTATCGATTTTACTGAATGGTATCTAAAGTTTCTGTTTGAATCTTAATAATACTTAAAAGCAAATTGGATTATATGATAAATAACATGTAGTCGTTATTTTAATCAGTAACTCCAACGATTTTGGTCTGTACTGCGAGTTTAAACGCAGCTAATCGTAAAGCTTCATGTGACAGACTTTCCTCTATACCCGCAATTTCGAATAATATCTCACCAGGCTTAACCCTCGCGACCCATCCTTCCGGATTACCTTTTCCTTTTCCCATTCTTGTTTCAGCAGGTTTTTTAGTAAAAGGATAGTCTGGGAATACTCTTATCCATACTTTACCGCCTCTTTTTATTCTTCTGGATATTGCAATTCTAGCAGCTTCAATCTGTCTGTTAGATATTACTCCGCACTCAGTAGTTTTTAAACCATACTCTCCGAAAATAATTTTCGACCCACGGTAAGCTTTACCTTTCATTCTTCCACGTTGTTGCTTTCTGTATTTTGTCCTTTTTGGCATTAACATAAGCGCACCTGTTATCTTCTCTTTCGTTTTACAGAATATTTATCGTCTTCTTCTAATTCTCTTCCTGACAGAACGTCTCCATTATAGACCCATACCTTGACACCAATCAAACCGAATGTTGTTAAAGATTCGGCAAAGCCATAATCAATATTTGCTCTCAAAGTGTGAAGAGGAATTCTCCCTTCTTTATACGACTCGGTTCTTGACATCTCTGCACCGTTTAGTCTCCCTGAAACAGTAACTTTGATCCCCAATGCACCACTGCGCACAGCACCGGAGATAGCCTGCTTAACTGCTCTACGAAAAGGAAATCTTGCTTTCAACTGATTTGCAATCTGCTCAGCAACAAGATTAGCATTCTGTTCAACTTTTTTTTCTTCGTTGATATTAATATAAACTTTTTTTGATGCAATTTTTTGAATATCAACTTTCATTATTTCAATATCTGCACCTTTTCTGCCTATCAGAATCCCCGGCCTAGCAGCATATATATTGACATTCACTCTATCAGGGAATCTTTCGACTACTACCTTGGAAATACCGGCAGGTTTATATCTATCCTCTATAAATTTCCGGATTTTAATATCCTCATGAAGATTTTGAGCGTATGATTTTTTATCTTCATACCAAATCGAATCCCAGCTTTTAATTATACCTAATCTGAAACTAATCGGATTTACCTTCTGCCCCATATTAACTTTCCAAATATTTTAGTTGGACAATATTACCATTATATGGCTTGTCCTTTTTCTGATTCTTGCAGCTCTTCCTCGTGCTCTTGCACGGAATCTCTTAAATGTTGGTCCTTCATCAATACAAATCATTTTAATATAGAGATTATCTTCAAGAATTTCAGGATCTTTATACTTAGCATTTGCACCAGCTGAGTGTAACGCTTTTAATATTAATCCTGAAGCTTTTTTCGGAATTGCCTTTAATGTATCTACAGCTTCCGGATATGAATATCCTCTTATTTCATTAGCAACTAATCTAACCTTGGAAGCGGATATTCTATTATATTTTGAAATTGCTCTTGCCTCCACTTAATTACCTCTTCTTTTTAGCAATTTTATCATCTTTACTCGTATGGCCTCTGTAAGTCCTTGTTGGAGCGAACTCACCTAATTTATGCCCTACCATATTTTCCGTGATATATACCGGGATAAAATTTTTACCGTTATGTACCATCAAAGTATGACCAATCATTTCAGGAAATATAGTCGACCGTCTTGACCATGTTTTTATCGCCTTTCTGGTATTTGTTGAATTCATTTCTTCGATTCTTCGAAAAAGTTTAATATCAATATATGGACCTTTTTTTATCGATCTCGACATAGTCTATTTCCTTCTATTAAGAATCATCTTATTACTATATTTATTCTTCTTCCTGGTTTTATATCCTTTTGTCGGGATTCCAGTTGGCGAAACCGGATGCCTACCTCCTGAAGACTTCCCTTCACCTCCGCCTAATGGATGATCTACTGGATTCATAGCTACTCCTCTGACTTTAGGTCTTTTCCCCATCCATCTCTTTCTTCCTGCTTTGCCAATTACAACCTGACTTTGATCTTTATTACCCACTTCACCAATAGTTGCATAATTTTCCTTATGAACTTTTCTTGTTTCTCCGGAAGGTAATTTAATAAAAACATATTGTCCTTCCTTTGCTGTTATCTGAGCCGCTGTACCAGCAGATCTGGCTAGTTGTCCACCTTTTCCACGATGCAATTCTATATTATAAATGTTTGTACCCTGCGGGATATTTTTCAGGGGAATTGAATTTCCAATTTTTATCTCGGCATTTTCAGATGATATTATTACATCATCTACTCCAAGTGAATAAGGGGCAATAATATATCTCTTTTCACCATCTTTATAAGCGATCAATGCGATATTTGCGCTTCTGTTGGGATCATATTCGATACTTGACACCTTTCCTTCTATGCCATATTTATCTCTTTTAAAGTCAATTATTCGTTTATGACCACCACCTCTCCTTCTAACGGTTATTTGTCCTTTAAAACCCCTCCCAGCAAAATCTTTTTTACCGGTGCATAACTTTTTCAAAGGCTTATCTGCAGTAATCTCATCAAAAGTGAGAGTTGTCTTATATCTCTGCGTTGGTGTTACTGGTTTGTATTTTTTAATACCCATAAATATTTTCCTTGATTAACATACAACTAAATCAATTATTATCCGATTCCACTATATTGTATACAGACAACGATTATTGTTCCGGTTATTGATTTTCAAAAAGCTCAATCTTTTCATTAGGACTTAATGTGATAATTGCTTTTTTCCATGAAGACGTATAACCATAATGATATCGGACTCTTTTTCTCCTTCCCCTCACTTTCATTACATTAACTTTAACTGGTGTAACATTGAATATATCTTTTACAGCTTTTTTAATGATGTGCTTATTTGCAGTCCTTGACACCCTGAATACGTATTTATTAGCCTGGGATAAATCCGTTGATTTCTCGGATAGTACCGGACGTGTAATTATATCGTTATAATTCATTATTTTTCACCTACTGAATATTTCTCATTCAGATACTTAACTGCACTTTCCGTTACAATTACATTACGAGAATAAAAAATATCTCTACCTGAAATTCTTTTAGTATTATTATAAACAAACCATGGTATATTTCTTATAGCTCTCTTCAGTAAGCTGTCATCGCTGTCTGTAAGGAGAACACCTTTGGTAATCTTTAATGCATTTCCAATCTGTACAATTTCCTTTGTTTTACCGTCTTTTATTTCGAAATCCTCAATGATCTTTAAAGCACCCTCTTTTAATTTTAAAGATAAAAGGCACCTGATAGCTTCCTTTTTTATAGCTTTCGGCAATTCTACACGATAATCCCTGGGATTAGGCCCGAAAACGACACCACCACCTCTCCACTGCGGCGATCTAATGCTTCCTTGTCGTGCTCTGCCAGTTCCCTTTTGCCTCCAAGGTTTGGCTCCTCCGCCGCTTATGTAAGAACGTTCTTTTGTACTATGCGTCCCTTGTCTTAGGTTTGCATTTGCTGATTTAATATAACTATAAATGAGAATATCATTTATCTTAGCTTTAAACACAGAATCAGATAGTTCGACTTCTCCGACTACTTTACCATTTACTGACAATTTATCTGATAACATATTAAATTAGCCTTTAGCCTTTTCTTTGACTACAATTATTGAATTTCGTCTTCCAGGAACTGCTCCAGATATTAAAACAATATTTTTATCTTCAAATACTTTTACTATTTTCAAATTTTTAACTGTAACTGTCTTATTACCATCACGCCCTGGCATTTTTTGCCCTTTCCAGACCTCACCCGGATATGCACAGGCCCCTATAGAACCCGGTGCCCGGTTAAAGTTAGAACCATGTGTTTTTCTTCCACCCTTGAATCCGTATCTCTTAACAACTCCGGCAAAACCTTTTCCCTTAGAAATCCCTGTAACATCAACTATATCATTTTCTGAAAATATTTTACAGGATATCACGCTTCCATCGTTTAAGGATTCGTCAAAGACATCAATCTCCCGAAAAATCTTTTTTGGAGTTAATCCTCTTTTTTTCAAATCCTCAACAATTGATTTATTAAGCCTTTGAGCCTTTTCTTCCATGTAGCCGATTTTTAAAGAGATATAACCATCCTTCTCAATAGTCTTCTTCTGTACGACTACGCATGGACCTAATTCACATATCGTAACCGGAACGACGCTGCCATCTTCCCTGAAATACTCGCTCATTCCAATTTTCTTTCCTATCAGAGCCTTGTTCATTGCTCTCTACCCTACTTTAAAGTATATTATGTTAATCAAATATATAACACTTAAGAAACACAGTTAGCAAAAATATTTTATGCCAAACTGAACAAATATCCATCAATCAAATTATTAGTAATTATCATGGCAAGGTTGATAATGCATTATTTATAAAGAGATATTTTAATCAACCTTTCTGGTTATCTAAAACATATTAACCTTAGCTACTAATAAGTTTGCGGTTGCTTTGTGCGATAATAATTTAGGATTTAATATCTACAGAAACACCGGCTGGGAGCTCAAGTTTCATAAGCGCCTCTACTGTATCCGAGTTAGGGTTAACAATATCAATGAGACGCTTATGAGTCCTGATTTCAAATTGCTCTCGCGATTTTTTATTCACATGTGGCGACCTTAACACACAAAACTTTTCTATCTTCGTAGGCAAAGGAATTGGCCCAGCTACATTAGCACCACTTCTTTTTGTGCTCATTACTATTTTTGCAGCTGACTGATCAAGCAATCTAGCATCAAACGATCTCAGCTTTACTCTGATTTTTTGTTCGCCAATCTTCCCCACTTAAATATCCTCTCACTCTGATTATGATCAAATAAACGTTAGTTTCGTATAGTATAACCACTTCGAATAGCTCGACAAAACTAATATATTGCTCCGTAAAGTCAAACTTTTTTTCAATATTATTTTAAAATAGATGCAACCACACCTGCTCCAACGGTTCGGCCACCTTCACGAATAGCAAATCTCAATGTTTCCTCCATTGCTATATCGGTTATTAATGTAACCGTCATTTTAATATTATCTCCCGGCATCACCATTTCAACACCTTCAGGTAATTGAATAGTACCTGTAACATCCGTTGTCCTGAAATAGAATTGAGGCCGATAATTACTGAAAAACGGTGTATGCCTCCCCCCCTCTTCTTTTGAAAGTATATATACTTCGGCCTCAAATGTATTGTGTGGTGTAATCGAACCCGGTTTTGCCAATACCTGGCCTCTTTCAACTTCCTCTTTTCCAATTCCTCTGAGAAGGCAACCTACGTTATCACCAGCCATCCCTTCATCGAGAATCTTTCTGAACATTTCCACACCAGTACATACAGTTTTTCTTGTATCACCGAGGCCGACAATTTCTATTTCGTCACCTGTCTTAACAATTCCTCTTTCTATTCTACCAGTTACAACAGTACCGCGTCCTGTAATTGAAAAAACATCTTCAATAGGCATCAAAAAAGGTTTGTCTGTTGCACGTTGAGGTTCCGGTATATATTCGTCAAGAGCCTTTGCAAGTTCAAGTATTTTCTCTGTCCACTCGTTATCCTCAGTAGCTTCCATAGCCTTTAAAGCAGAACCCGCAATAATAGGTATTTCATCGCCAGGAAATTCATACTTATTTAGAAGCTCCCTGACTTCCATCTCAACAAGTTCTACCATTTCATCCCTCTCACTCGGGTCTAGCATATCTACTTTATTCAAGAATACTATTATATTAGGAACGTTAACCTGCTTGGCCAGCAAAACATGCTCTTTAGTCTGAGGCATTGGCCCGTCTGTAGCAGCAACAACAAGAATCGCAGCGTCCATCTGAGCTGCACCTGTTATCATATTTTTAATATAGTCTGCATGCCCGGGGCAATCAACATGTGCATAATGCCTGTTTGGAGTCTCATATTCCTGATGGGAAGTTGCTATTGTAATCCCTCTCTGTTTCTCTTCAGGAGCATTATCGATCTGATCAAAGTCAATTGCTTTGTTCCCGCCACCATATGTTCTGGTTAAAACTTTAGTAATCGCCGAAGTAAGCGTTGTCTTTCCATGGTCGATATGTCCGATTGTACCCACATTGACATGAGGTTTTGTTCGTTTAAATTTTTCCTTTGCCATTTTTTTCTCCTTTATGTTTCCTAAAATATCTTCAATTAATACAATACTATCAATACAATATATTTTTCATTACTAACTACTAGTTTTCGGACTATTAAAGCAAGAAGGACCGAACGATGTTTTAAATGATATATAACTGAAAATAATATTAAACTTCTGTGTGATGAAACAAAGTGTATGATTAAAAATACAGTAATACTATTTATGTCAACTAAATTAATATAAAAAAATATTTTTTCTTAAAAAAGCATGTAACCGAACTTCATGAAAATATTCGTTAAATCTTTTACCATTAAAAATAATATGCAAATTAAAAAAAAGCAACAAATAAATTAATCATAAACGGATACACTAACTTCACAAAATACAATAACATCACATTTCAGATCACATTAAAAGTTTATTATTGTATTCCTATTATCCTTCCAACAATATTTTCAATAATATTAGCCGGCACCGTGTCATAGTGACTAAACTGTAATGTATGCGAAGCACGGCCCTGACTTAAAGATCGTAAACTTGTTGCATACCCAAACATCTCCGATAGTGGCACGACAGCATCTATTACTTTGAGTTGTTTTCTAATATCTATTTTTTCTATTTTCCCTCTACGAGTGTTAATATCATTTATGATTTCACCTGTATATTCGTCTGGGGATACAACTTCCAGTTTCATTATAGGTTCAAGCAATGTCGACTTCCCTTTCCGAGCTCCTTCTTTAAAAGCAATATTGGCTGCTATTCTGTATGCCACATCCACGGAATTCGCATCATTATAAGAACCACCGATTAGTTTCGTTCTAATATCAACCATCTCATATCCCGCAAGCACACCAGCCATCATACCACTTTTAACACCATCCTCAATAAAAGGAATGAACGTATCCGGAATTTCATTTCCTTTTAATGCATTCTCAAAAATAAAACCCGAGCCGGGTTTTAAAGGTTCCATTTCCAGAATGACATGCCCAAATTGTTCCTGGCCAGCCAGTTGTTTGATATACTTATATTCAGACAATGTATTCTTTGTTATAGTTTCTTTATATGTTACCTGAGGTTGACCGACATTAGCCTTTACATTGAATTCTTTTATCAATCTATCAACTATAATTTCAAGGTGAAGCTCGCCCATCCCGGATATCAATGTCTGTCCAGTATCAGGATCCGTGCTCACATGGAATGTGGGATCCTCCTCTTCCAACCTTTTTAAAGCCTGATTAAATTTCTCCTGGTCAGCTTTTGTCTTCGGCTCAAAACTCTTCGATATAACCGGCTCAGGGAACTCCATCTTCTCCAGTAAAAGAGGATAATTTAAAGAAGTAAGTGTATCACCGGTTGTTCCTGATCTGAGTCCTACAAACGCCACTATATCTCCAGTATGAACTTCATCAACGTCTTCCCTGTCATTTGCATGCATTCGCAATATCCTGCCAATTCTTTCTTTTTTATCTTTCCCGACATTAAGAACAGTCTCACCCTTTTTCACCTGACCTGAATATACCCTGACATAAGCCAGGCTTCCGACATATTGATCAGATCTAATTTTAAATATATATGCGCAAAATGGCTCTTTATCGTTTGCTTCCCGGTAAATCAATTCCTCATAATTATCAGGATTATGTCCGGCAACTGCATTTACGTCCTTGGGAGAAGGCATGTAATCGACAATAGCGTCCAGAATCGGCTGAACACCTTTATTTTTAAATGCACTCCCACAAAAGACAGGAAAAGCTTTTACAGCTATGGTGGTTTCCCTGATCGCATCCTTAAGCTCTTCATTGGAAACAGACTGCCCCTCAATATATTTTTCCATTATACTATCATTAAACTCTGCTATTGATTCAATGAGATTAAACCTATATTCTTCTGCTTTATTCAAAAGATATTCAGGTATTTCAATCTCTTCGATATTTTCGCCATGATCAACTTTCCAGAGCATTCCTTTCATATTAACAATATCAACAACACCAATAAATTTATCTTCAATACCAAT
>CAZVYR010000008.1:10065-32140 GCA_964631555.1 uncultured Leptospirales bacterium | reverse complement strand
CGGCTTCTTTCCGTATCGCGCCATATATGGATGCCGCATAGTTGTGTTACTGCTTCAAGGAGTGTTGATTTGCCTGTTCCGTTTTCACCTACGAATAATGTTACCTTCGGATCAAGCTCGAGCGGCCCGCTGTTATGAAAGACCGGAAGGTTAAATGGGTAGTAATCCACGGACGGGAATTTCTCAGGGTGAATTTTAATGAGTTTGAGATGCACTGTTCTGTCTCCTCTGATGATATTTTAGACTTGTTGTAAAACTGATTTGTCCCAGCCGCAGGCAAGCGCCACAGGTGTTCGCCAAGGGCGGGGAAAATTATTATGTTTCAGGAGAAATACAACAATTCTGTTATTTATTATAAATAAAACAGTTATATTAACATTTAATATAAAATTAAATATATTGCAGAATTTTAATTTAACAGTTGTTAATTTTTAATTAACAGTTTAGTATTTGTTCCAGATAGGTAATTTTTTCTTGAAAAATCAATTAAATAAATAAATAAAATACTGTAATTAAATACAACTCTTGACAAATAGTTCTTAATATTATATCTTGAATGCAATATTTTTATAAAAATTGCTTGTTATTAAAATTGACAGTTGTGTAGTTTGATTTTATTTTAGCGCATTATTTAAAATATAAAACATTAATAAAATATTTACTTAAAGAGGAAAAGATGCTGTCAGTTAGTGTTGAGAAAAGCCTTTCTATAGCTATTCTTGTTGAAACCATGGATATAAATAATTCGGATAAAATTCTTAAAGAACTAAAAAAAGCGGCTTCGGCAAATACTGATAAGGATATTGTTATAAATCTGCAAAATGTTAATTTTATCGATTCCTCGGCAATCGCGATGCTTGTGAATTTTGTGAAATCCCTTGTAGGCTCCAGAAGAAAATTATCAATTGTCAATGCCAGTGACCAGGTCAAGACTGCGATCAAGGTTCTTAACTTATTAAAATTTTTAAATGTAAGCTGATGGTGCAGGATTATATTCCCGGTTAAATCCTCTCAGGGCTTTTATTTCAGGTTAAGAACCGTTTGTTAGCGGTATACTTTATTCTGCTGCTTTGATTCCCGATAAACCCGGCATTTATATTTCAATCCCCGGCTCTTCGCCTATTCATAGTATATCCCTCGTATATTTGGTGTAATATCTTTTACGTTTAGAAGTACTTAAAAACATAAAAAATAGAAATAATTTTTAAAGCCGGGCTGATCCGGCGTTATCACAATTTCACTTGACACCTGCTTTTTATTATGGAAAAGCATGATATCAGGATATCCTGATATCAAGATATCCTGAGTATCTGATTAAAAGTTTTATTTAAATTATATTATTTTATCGTTAATCCTTACAGAGTTAGCAGAAAAAGTCTCTTAATAAGAGTTAAATATATATAGAAGGAGTAATAATATGGCTAAACCATTGAGAAGCAATGCAAGTACCCAGGGACGAAGGATGGCAGGGGCAAGGAGCCTCTGGCGGGCAAACGGTATGAAAGACAGTCAGTTCGGGAAGCCTGTGATAGCTATTGTCAATTCATTTACTCAGTTTGTTCCGGGACATGTCCATCTTCATGACATAGGCCAGCATATTAAGTCTCTGATTGAAAAATCCGGCTGTTTTGCGGCTGAGTTCGACACAATTGCCATTGACGACGGTATTGCCATGGGACATGACGGAATGCTTTATTCACTGCCTTCCCGTGAACTAATAGCAGACAGCGTTGAATATATGTGCAACGCGCATATGGCTGATGCCATGGTGTGCATACCGAATTGCGACAAGATTGTGCCAGGAATGCTTATGGCAGCCATGCGGCTGAATATCCCTGCTATTTTCGTTTCAGGCGGGCCTATGGAAGCCGGAATTATTAATGGGAAGAAGTATGATCTTATAGATTCAATGGTAATGGCTGCTGATCCTGCTGTGCCGGACAGCGAGATAGAAATAATAGAGAGATCGGCCTGCCCGACATGCGGCTCATGCTCCGGAATGTTTACCGCTAATTCAATGAACTGTCTTACAGAGGCTATAGGCCTGGCGCTGCCCGGTAACGGGACAATAGTGGCCACTCATAAGAACAGAATGAAGCTCTTTGAGAAAGCTGCAAAGCGTATAGTAGAAATGGCTGATATGTATTACAATAATGACGATGATTCTATTCTTCCGAAGTCAATTGCTGCGAAAAAGGCTTTTATGAATGCTATGTCCCTGGACATAGCAATGGGAGGGTCTACGAACACGGTTCTTCACCTGCTTGCTGTCGCACAGGAGGCTGGTGTTAATTTCACAATGAAGGATATCGACAGTCTGTCAAGAAAAGTGCCGAATATATGCAAGGTTGCCCCAAGCTCCGCATTTCACGTTGAGGACGTTAACAGGGCAGGCGGCATACTTTCGATAATAGGAGAGCTTGACAGGGCAGGCCTGATTGATGTAACAGCAAGGCGCGTTGATACAGGCACTCTCGGCGAGGCTCTTGATCAGTATGATATTATGAGGCCCGGCGTGAGCAGGGAAGCGCTCGAGATTTACAGAAGCGCTCCGCGCGGGAAAGGAAGGAACCTCGTGCTTGGCTCGCAAAAGACGATGTACAAGGAGCTCGACACTGACAGAAAGAATGGATGTATCAGGGATATATCAAACGCTTACAGCAAAGACGGCGGCCTGGCAATTCTTTACGGTAATATCGCGAAGAACGGTTCAATAGTAAAGACTGCAGGTGTTGATCCGGATATATATAAATTCAGCGGCCCTGCCAAAGTATATTCTTCACAGGAGGCAGCCTGCGACGGCATTCTGTCAGGGAAAGTAAAAGCGGGCGATGTCATTGTAATCGCATTCGAGGGACCGCGCGGGGGACCGGGTATGCAGGAGATGCTTTATCCTACGTCATATATAAGATCAATGCATCTTGGTAAGGAATGCGCCCTTATTACAGACGGGAGGTTCTCTGGCGGTACGTCCGGGCTGTCGATAGGGCATGTTTCGCCTGAGGCTGCTGCAGGCGGGGACATCGCGCTTCTTAAGAACGGCGATATTATAGAGATAGATATAGTCTCACGAAAGATCAATGTTAAATTGCCGGCTAAGGAGCTTGCATCCAGAAGGAAAAAGGAATTGGCCAAAGGCAAGAAAGCTTTTAAACCGACAGGCAGGAAGAGGCAGATATCCAAAGCTCTGCGAATCTATGCTTTGCTTGCAGCGTCCGCAGATAAAGGAGCGGTCAGGGAAGAACTCCCTGATGATAATGATTGACAATCAGACGGATAAGATGTTCGACGGATCGGCAATGCCGGGATATTCCATTCGCGAAGCCAGGTTGGAGGATATTGAGGAGATTTACGAGATAGAACTGGTCTCTATTAAAAATCCGTGGACTGTTGATAATTATATCAGTGAATTTGAAGTAGACTTTTCATATTTTATCGTAGCAGAGGATGTGAATAAGAAAATAACAGGTTTCGCGGTATCCTGGCTTGTTAAAGACGAATTGCATATCCATAAAATAGCTGTTGACCCTGGGCATCGCAGATTAGGCATTGCGAGCGGATTGATCGGCTATTATATTAAAAAGTTCGGGGATACCGGCCTGAAGACTATTTACCTTGAAGTCAGGGAGAAAAATAAAGGGGCCAGGGCTTTTTATAAAAAGCTGGGCTTTGAAGAAAACGGGGTAAGGCATGATTATTACCCGGATGATAACGCGATATTGATTCAGAAGATGGTTTGAATGCCGCTCATTCTTATAATTTCAAATGAAAATCAAAACAATAAAGTTTCTTAAAAGCGCGGCCGGGAAAGCCGGCTTTCCTGATTATGATTTTCCGGAATTCGCTTTTTTCGGAAGATCAAATACAGGGAAATCGTCGCTGATCAATATGATCACAGGCAGAAAATCACTGGTTAAGACAGGAGCAAAACCCGGTGTTACAAAGCTTGTTAATTTTTTTCTGATAAACGACAGTATATCGCTCGCGGATATGCCGGGATTCGGATATGCGAAGGTTCCGAAAAACGTCAGGAATAAGTTTTTACCGTTAATACGGGATTATATTAAGAACAGAGATAACCTGAAGCTTACCTTTCTTCTCGTTGATATCAGGAGGACTCCCGGCGATATGGAGAAAGATATAATTATACAGCTTACGGATAGTAATAAGCCAATTGCAATAATAGCGACCAAGTGCGATAAGCTGTCTAAAACACAAAGGGTCAATAATGCCCAAAAGATCGCGCGTGAGCTGATGATAGATACTAAGTCTATTTTCTTTACTTCGTCAAAAACAGGCGAAGGCAAGGAAGATATTCGCAATTTGATAATGGAATTCAGCGAAGCAAATTAGTGCAATGAGTTCAAACCAATTATCCTCAATAGTACTTGCTGCGGGATTCTCCTCCCGTATGGGACAATTTAAGCAACTTTTACGTATTGGCAGTATGACGGTTACTGAGCATGCTGTGAATGCATTTTTTTCAGCAGGTATTAAAGATGTAAAACTGGTTACCGGATATAAAAGCAGTGAATTAACCGATTTTCTCAAACACCTGGATGTAACCTGGGTCAATAATCCGTTATATAAGCAGGGAATGTTTACTTCTATTCAGGCCGGTGTACGCTCATTGAAAGTATGCGACGCTTTTTTTATCCTTCCTGTTGATATTCCGTTAATAAAACACCAAACAATAGAACACCTGATTAAAGCCTTTACAAAAGCAGAAGATAATATAGTGTATCCTGTTTTTCAGGGAAAACGCGGACATCCGCCCCTGATTTCATATAAATTTGCTCAGGATATATTAAATTATGATGGGACAGGCGGATTAAAGAGATTACTGGAACAATTTGAACACAATGCTTTTGAAATACCGGTTGCAGACCAGGGGATTCTGCTTGACTGTGATTCACCTGAAGATTATAAATACCTGCTGAAAAGGTTCGAGAACAGGGAAATCCCATCAGTTGCCGAATGCGAGGAATTATTAACTAAAGTATATCCTGTTGAAAAACAGATTCTTTTACATTGCAGGCGGGTTGCTGAACTGGCTTTTTTTCTGGGTAAAAAGCTGAAAAAGACGGAAAAAGAGCTCGGACTGATAACTGCTGCCGGTTTGCTTCATGATATTGCACGAAAAGAGCCCAGGCATGCTGAAGCAGGGGCTGCCTTACTGGATAAACTGGGTTATCATAAAGTCGCACAAGTAATTATCAGTCATATGGATATCAAACCTGATGATAATGATTCTGATATAAACGCGGCTCAGATATTATACATTGCCGACAAGTATATTGACGGTTCGGTTGTTGTTGATCCGGAAGAGCGCTTTAACAAAAAGATGGATAAAATGCAGGATACTGAAATAAAAGAAGCAATACAAATCAGGCTTGATAATGCGTTAAGGATTAGGGACAGGATCGAAAAGGCGGCAGGCAAATCTTTTGAAAGCATATTAAAGGATTTTAACAGGTTGAGTGTAGAATTGCCGGAAATATAAACTGATAATTTAACGGTATTTTAGATAGCAACTCATCCCGCCCGTATGGGCGGTTCCGCTCTATAAGCAGGAACAAATCTTAGAATAAATGCCAAAAGCTGTAAAATTTGTTGTTATAAAATTTAGTTACTCAGAAGAATTATAATTATTATGATATATTTACTAAGACACGGGGAAATACAGGGGACTAGTGAGAAGAGATTTATAGGTCAGATTGATATTCCGCTTAATGAAAGAGGAGTGGAACAGGCTGAAAACTGGAAAAAGGAATTATCCGGCCTGGTGATCCATAAAATATATTCATCCGACCTGGCAAGATGCATGGATACAGCAAGGATCATTGCAGGGGAGCAAAAAGCTATCCATTTTTCTGAAAAGCTCAGGGAAATCAGTCTCGGAGAATGGGAAGGTTTGCTGCGCGAAGACGTAAAAAAAAGTTATCCAACGGAATGGGAAAAAAGGGGTCTGGATTTTAGCTACAGGCCTCCGGGCGGTGAGAGCTTTTATGACCTTAAAGAAAGGGTTGTACCGTTTTTTGAGGAAATTGCAGCCAGTAATCACAGGAATATCATTATTATTACACATGGTGGAGTTATCCGCGTTATCTTGTGCCATATTCTGGGCATGCCGCTTGAAAGGCTTTTCAGTCTGAGCCAGGATTATTCTGGAATGAATCTTATAGATAACACAAACAAATCTTTTCAGCTTGTAACCATGAACAGGATTATTTGAAACTATTATACCGAATTTCGGGTATATTTATCTAATAATAAGTAAATTATTTTGATTTAATACGGTTAAAACCTCTGGTTTTATTGGGACGGAGGGAAAAATATTAGTTCCAGGTTGTAAGTTCCAGGTTCCAGGTGAGAAAAGGAGTCTCAGTTTAAAAGTTCAAGGTTTCAGGGTCCAGGTTGTGGAAAGGATAGAGTGTTATTGTGAAAGATTTTTAACCTGAGACCTGGAACATGGAACTTCTTTATATTTTAATATTCTACGGAGTCGGATCTTGCCGAGGAAAAAGTTAATTAGACAGACAAAAAGGATTGTAGTAAAGATTGGTTCGGCTATAATCACAGAGAATGGTAAAATATCCAGAACCAGAATATCAGCAATAGCTTCGGATATTGTATTGCTCATAAGATCAGGATATTCCGTGATAATTGTTTCATCAGGCGCAATAAGCGCAGGGGCCGGGGCTTTAAAAATCAGCAGGGAAAATATTACAATACCGAAGAAGCAGGCGCTTGCATCGGTCGGACAGACGGTTTTGATGAATGAATGGAGACAATGTTTTATAAAAGAAGGATTTAATGTAGGCCAGATATTGCTTACTGAAGATGATGTCAAGAACCGCAGACGGTTTATTAATGCAAGGCATACTTTCAATACCCTGCTTGAAATGGGTATAATACCGATCGTTAACGAGAATGACTCCGTTGTTATAAAAGAGATCAAGTTCGGCGAGAATGATATTTTGTCAGCGCATGTAACGAATATTGTGGAAGCCGATCTTTTAATTCTTCTTTCGGATGTGGACGGCTTTTTCAACGATCTTTCTGATCCCGGACCGGTAGAAGAGATATATAAAATTACTGATGATATTGTTTCCAAAGCAGGCGGATCAGGCAGCATTCATGGCACAGGGGGGATGCTGTCAAAATTAAGAGCCGCGGAAATCATAATAAAATGCGGGGAAATGATGGTAATTGCCAACGGCAGGGTTGACGGGGTTTTGTCACGTATCATGAAGGGAGAAAAAATAGGAACAATATTCGTAGGTTCGGACAAATCACTTTCCAGCAGAAAGAGATGGATCGCGTTCAATATGAAATCTACTGGCAGCATCAGGATTGATGACGGAGCTTTAAAAGCATTAAAACAGCATAAGAGATCTCTGCTCTCGACAGGTATAATAGAAGTAGACGGCAGGTTTGACCTTGGAGATGCTGTGGATATTTTAAGTATGTCAGGAAAAGTAGTGGGCAAAGGAATTGTAAATTATAGTTACAGGGAATTACAGACAATAAAAGGCAAAAAGACAGAAGAAATTAAGACTATTCTGGGAAATTCATATTTCGAAGAAGTAATAAACAGAGATGATTTAATATTAGACTAACGGGGAGAAGCAATGTTCGATCAAATTTTTAGCATTTTTTTCGGTACAAAACATGAAAGAGATATAAAACGACTTCAGCCTATTGTGGAAAGGATCAATTCACTTGAGCCTGAGATTAAAAAATTATCCAATGCTGAACTCGCGGCAAAGACAATTGAGTTTCGCGGCAGGATGGAAAAGGGTGAATCACTTGACAGTATTCTGCCTGAGGCATTTGCCGCTGTCAGGGAGGCATCTGTAAGGACACTTGGGATGAGACATTTCGATGTTCAGCTTATGGGCGGGATTGTATTGCATGAAGGTAAAATAGCTGAAATGAAAACAGGTGAAGGTAAAACGCTGGTGGCAACCCTCCCGATGTATTTGAATGCTTTAAGCGGCGAAGGGGCATTCCTGGTTACAGTAAACGATTATCTTGCGCGAAGGGACGCTGAATGGATGGGACCTGTTTACAGGTTCCTTGGATTAACTGTGGGCATTATACAGCATGATATGGATCCATTCGAAAGGCAGGAATCTTATGCATGCGATATTACTTATGGAACGAACAATGAGTTCGGCTTTGATTATCTGCGCGATAATATGGTGGAGCATAAGAATCTCAAGGTACAGAAAAATCTTAATTTTGCGATCGTGGACGAGGTTGACTCTATCTTGATTGATGAAGCCAGAACTCCGCTTATAATTTCGGGTTCTACAGATGAATCTACAAAGAAATATTACCTGGTTAATAAGATAATTCCGGGTCTGAGGGAAGGAGAGGATTACGAGGTAAATGAAAAAGACCGCAATTCGTTGTTGACTGAAAACGGAGTAAAACGTGTAGAGAAACTTTTAAAGATAGATAATCTTTATGATAACAATAATATTGAACTTGTCCATCATGTGAGCCAGGCATTGAAAGCGCATACGCTTTTTCACAGGGATGTAGATTATGTTGTTAAGGAAGGGCAGGTTATAATAGTAGATGAGTTTACAGGACGCATAATGCCGGGAAGGAGGTATTCTGACGGGCTGCACCAGGCTCTTGAAGCAAAGGAAAATGTAACTATTGCGCGGGAAAGCCAGACTCTCGCGACTATTACTTTTCAGAATTATTTCAGGATGTATAATAAACTTGCGGGAATGACAGGGACTGCGGATACTGAAGCTGTTGAATTTAAGAATATTTATAACCTGGATGTGGTTGTCATTCCCACCAATGAATCCCTGATAAGGGCGGACAATCCGGATAAGATATACAGGACTGAGGTGGAAAAATATAATGCTATTGCTGATGAGATTCAGGAGTTAAGCTCGAAAGGGCAACCTATTCTTGTCGGCACAATATCAATTGAAAAATCGGAAAGGCTTTCAAATATCCTGAAAAGAAGAGGCGTTCCGCATAATGTTTTGAATGCCAAGTATCATGAAAAAGAAGCAAATATTGTTGCTGAAGCCGGAAGATCCGGTAATGTTACAATTGCCACGAACATGGCAGGACGCGGTACGGATATTGTACTGGGCGGAAGAAAGATCTACATGGATGAGCTCGAAGCACATGTGCCTTTGCACGATGCCGGTTTATGGGAAAAGTTCAAGCATAATATACTTACAGGTAATTTCAGCAGCGCAGAAGAACTGTCCGAATCCATGACAGGCCAGGACAGGCAGAAGGCCAGGGACATCATAAGGACAGGGAGCGAGTGGATAAAGGATCATGAAAAAGTAGTAAACGCAGGAGGTCTCCATATTCTGGGTACTGAAAGGCACGAAGCACGCCGCATTGACAACCAGTTAAGGGGAAGGTCGGGAAGACAGGGAGACCCGGGATCATCCAGGTTTTACCTTTCGCTTGAGGATGACCTGATGAGAATATTCGGCTCAGAAAGAATATCATCTGTAATGCAGAGACTCGGCATGGAAGAGGGCCAGGAAATAGAAAGCAAGATGGTAACCAAAGCAATAGCAAATGCCCAAAAGCGCGTAGAGGGCAGAAATTACGAGATAAGGAAGCATTTACTTGAATACGATGATGTCATGAACTCCCAGAGGGAGTTTATTTACAAAGAGAGGAATGAGATCCTTGAAGGTGAGGATATTTCTTATAAAATTATAGATTATATTAACGAAATCGCTGAGTCTGTTGTGGATCTTTATACAGAAGGAAAAAGGCATCCTGAGGATTGGGATATGGAGGGCCTGAAGGGATTTTTAAAGACCAAGTTTATGATGGATCTGGACTATGAGAAAATCGATCCGTATACCCTGTCGTTTAATGATTTTGTAAAAACTGTAGCGGATGAATTGTTAAACATGTATGGATCTAAAGAACAGGAGATTTCTTCTGAGGATATGAGAGTGTTAGAGAGGCTTATTTCTCTGCAGGCAATTGATAATAAATGGCGTGAACATCTACTTTCCATTGATGAACTTCGGGACGGGATATGGACGGCGGGCTACAGTGAAAAGAATCCTCTCGTTGAATATAAGCTCCAGGGTATGGGGCTGTTCAGGGATATGATGGATGTTCTGAAGCAGGATATTCTGGAATACCTGTTAAAGGTACAAGTTAAAGAGATTGCCAAGCCGGAGGTTGAACTTGAGTATGTACCGATCGGGGACGAGTTCCACGCAGAAGTAGGGCAATTCGGATCAGGAGGTATTCCTCTGTCAGCACCGCAGCAGGTTCAGAGAAAAAGCCACGGTAGTGATGATTCTAAATCCGGGTATGACACTCATGCCGGGGTGAAGAGAAAAAGAACAAGGAGAAGCAGAAGGAGATAAACATGGCATCCCGGCTGATGAAGAGCGTTTCAGGGATAAGAGGGGTTGTAGGCGATACACTTACTCCTGACCTGATCGTTAAAGTAGGCTCCGCATTCTCGAAGTATACCGGAAAAGGCACAATAGTAATCGGCCGCGATACACGTCCGACCGGAAGTGTTATTTTAAATATACTCGAATCTGTTCTCATCTTATCAGGATGCGATGTGATAAATATAGGGATTGTTCCAACCCCGACAGTTGAGCTGATGGTCAGGGAGCTTAAGGCGAATGGCGGGATCGTTATTTCCGCATCTCATAATCCTGTTGAATGGAATGCTTTTAAATTAATAAACAGCAGCGGTCTTTTTTTAAATTCAAAAGAGATATCGGGATTTTTTAAATTCATGGAACAGGATTTTAAGTATGAATTATGGGATAAAATTGGAAAAGTGACATACAATAATAGTGCCCCGGATGTTCATATAAAAAAAGTACTTAGCGTCATTAATGCAAACAGTATAAAAAGAAAAAAATATAAAGTTGTTGTGGATTCTGTTAACGGAGCAGGATCGGAAATAACGCTTAAGCTGCTTTCTGGTCTTAATTGTGATATCGTTCCGCTGTATTGTGATATAAACGGCGGTTTCCCGAGGGGAGCAGAACCTGTACCGGAAAACTTAATAGCTCTGTCCAGGGCTGTCAGGAAGTACAAAGCGGACGTCGGATTTGCCCAAGATCCTGATGCGGACAGGCTGGCTATTGTGGATGAGAACGGCAGTCCTGTAGGTGAAGAGAATACACTTGTACTGGTGACGGAACATCTATTATCAAAGGCAAAGGGAAGGGTCGTGATCAATCTTTCCACTACAAAGGCTATTGAGGACATAGGCCGGAAGTACGGAGTTACTGTGAAGCGTACCAGGGTAGGTGAAATAAACGTAACAGATGAAATGAAGAAGGGCGCCAGAATCGGCGGCGAAGGTAATGGCGGCGTAATATCCCCTGAGATCAATATGGGAAGGGATAGTCTTGCGGGGATAGGATATATACTTGAGATGATGGCTGAACGCGGGAAAAGTATATCAGAACTGGTTAGAAGTGTTCCTCAATACATAATGAAGAAAGGCAAGGTCGAATTTGATAAGAAAACTGACAACGGGAAAATATTCGAGGTGATCAGAAAAGAATTCAAAGGGGAAAAGGTCTCGCAGATAGACGGATTGAGAATCGATTTTATAAAACATGCTGAGTTTGCAGGCGGATGGGTTCATTTGCGGCCGTCTAATACTGAACCTGTTTTCAGAATTATTTCCGAAGGAAGGGACGGGAAACAGGCAGCACAGATATACGATCATTTTGCAAGGATGTTTTAGACAAGCATAATCCCTGGTTTAAGATACGAATTATCGTTCTCCTGTGAAGAGGCGGCAAAGGCTTCCTGTTTATGAGATCGAAATATTAAACGTGCAGCAATATCCGGGTATGAAATATAATCGTAAAATTTATGGAGGATTAAACAAATGGCAATGCTTGATGCTTTAAATCGATGCGGTGAAGATCTTGAGAGAATCTTGATGCTCAGGACATCTCCATTAGCTGTAAAAATGCTGGAAAGGGAAGAGGATATTCCGGAAGGTGCTGTAAGACCTCTAAAGGATCGAGGTCAGCATCTTGCGCAATGCCAGGCATTTGCTCTCTCACGCAGAAATAAAGAGACAGTTGCCATGCTGAAGAAAGACAACTGGTGCTTTGCCCCTCTCATTGCATACGGCATGGTCGATAAACCGGAAGATGAGGATATTCAATTGTTTATGAAATTCCCGAGGTTTGAGAAAGGGAAATATATTGGCATAGTGTCCGCACCTTTGAGAACTGCCAATTTTGAGCCTGATGTTATTGTTATTTATTCCAATACAGCACAGTTAAGAAACATGCTGATGACCCTGCATTTTAAAGAAAAGGAAGACCAGGTAAGCTATCATTTGTTTCCACCGGCCTGTTCATATCTCACTGTTCCGGTAATGGAAAGCGGTAAGTATGTAGTCGCGTTACCTGATCCGGGTGAATATGAACGCGCTCTTCCAGGGGAAGACGAGATTATACTTTCTGTGCCGGTATCGAAAATAGAAGAGCTTGTCTCAGAACTCAGACAGCTTGAAGAAAGGAAATACGGATATTCACATTTCAATTATATGATGCTTCCGGATTTTCCGCAGCCGGAATTGTATAAAAGGCTGTTTAAAAGATGGGGGCTTTACGAGGATGAGTGATTGAAGGAATCATGGTTAGTTTAATGCCGGATGATTAAAATTTATACACGGCATTATCACACTTTGATTCTCATCATATCATTCGCCGGGATTATTTCACCGCTAAATGCATTTCCGGCCTGTTTTATTATATCACGGCCTTCGCATTGCGGATAGAAATGTGTTAATATAAGCCTGCCTGCACCGGCTTTGGCTGCGATCCTGCCGGCAAGCTCGGGTGTCAGATGATTGGGTCTTTTCATTCCTTCAGGGAATGAACACTCGGTAATCAGTACATCCGCGTTTTCTGCGAGTTCAACAAGATTTTCATTGTAATCAGTGTCACCGGAATATACTATTAACTTGCCTTCGGACTCTATTCTGTACCCTGCGGAACTGGCGTTGCCGTGAGACATTGGTTTTGATATCATTTTAAATTTATCACAAACTATGCTGTTATCATGCATTTCGTTGATATGTACTTTAAAAGGGAAATCCTCAAGAATAGGGTATAAATTCTTAATTGTATTATAAAAGTCAGTGAATCCGGGAGGGCCATGTAATATTATATCTCTTTTATGGTCGCGCTCATCATATTTTTTGGCGAATAAGATAAACGGCAGATCGTTTACATGATCAGGATGTTCGTAATGTGTGTAAAAGAAATATGTAATATCATGAAAATCAATACCTGCGTGAGCAAGCTTGTAGTAAATGCCGCTTCCGCTGTCAAAGAGAAGAGGGTCATTATCAATAATTATTGCCAGGCCAGCAGCGGTTCTTGTCAGCGAAGGGGACAATGTCCCTGAGCCAAGTATTATGATATCAATCATTTCTATCGATATTTTATTTATTCATCCTGAATGAATTTTATTATATAGTCTATCGTTGGATCGCTAATTTAGCGATAAGATAACCTATCTTTGCGTTAAAAATCAGTCAAGATGAGTTATTAAAAAATATATTTATAAAAAATTCTTCCGATAGTGCAATGCAGAATTAAGTTAGTAAATTGAATAAATATTCGCTGCTATTTTAAAAAGTCATAAGCCCAGAGAGCCAGACCGGACAAGATCAGCAAAAGCCCTTCAATACGTGTGAGCCGCCAGCCCGTACGCATCAGTATTACTGCGAAAGTCACCATAACCGTGAGCATTATAAGCGAATAATATGATGTATTCATTATTGTCAGCGGATTAATGATACTGGCAAGTCCGAGTACACCTAAGATATTAAATATGTTGCTTCCAACGAGATTACCTGCAGAGATGCCGTGTTTGCCCTTGATAACTGCAGCAAGGGAAGTTGCCATCTCCGGGGCGGAAGTTCCTGCAGCTACGATCGTTATACTGATAACCCATTCGGAAATGCCTATCGCTCTTGCGATAAAACATCCTGATTCGACAAGCAGTTGCCCTCCAATAATTACCATGATGATGCTGACAGGGAGCAGAAGCCAGTCCTTCCATTTGGCAGGCTCGCCTGGTAACTCGTCGACGTCCACAGGCTCTTTCTTAATGAAAAGAAAAAGAAGGTACGCGATCAGTAATGAGAACAATATTATGCCTTCAATTCTGCTTAGTTTGAGATCTCTGAAAAATATGAGCAGCAGCAGGCTGGAAGCGATCATCAATACTCCGTCCCTGTAAACAATTTTCGGGGAGGTTCGTATAATGCTTACGACTGAGACTGTTCCCAGGATAAAACCCAGATTGAAGATGTTTGAACCTACTATGTTGCCTACCGATATGCTGGGTAATCCTTTTATTGCTGCTGATATTGAAACAACAAATTCAGGGGCTGACGTTCCGAACGCGACTATCGTAAGGCCTATTACGAGTTCGGAAATACCTAAGGATTCGGCAATTTTGCTTGCGGATTCAACAAGCTTGTCTGACCCGAACCATAACAAAAGAATAGATAAAATAAGCAAAAAGATATTTAATATCATATTAGACTCTCTATTTTTTTAGATTTAAGCGATTTGTATGCCATTTCAACTATTGTTAATTCTTTTTTTATTCTGTCAAGAGAAGGCTGCCATGGTGTATCATTTATATAATTTTCTATAAAGGATCTGTGCATAGCCCTGAAGCCCAGGAAATCAAAGGGATTCGAGAATTTCAATCTTTTCTTTTTTCCGTGCAGTGCAAAGAACAGGCCGTTGCTTTCGAAGGTTATTATTCCTTCAGTGCCGTATATCTTTGAAAGGCTGATCCCTTTTAACGGGTTTATTATTCGCCATGAATGCAGGAGCTTGGCTATGAGTCCGTTTTCATACCTGATTGCAACCAGTATGGAATCTTCGAACGGAATATTTGTTATATAATTTATTTCCGGTTTAAGAGCTATGACTTCTGTGGGAGATGAGCCGGCCAGGGAGGTGAGAAAGTTCAGCCAGTGAACTCCTCCTTCCAGAAGCGCTCCTCCTCCCATCATTTCCATGTCTTCGCGCCAGCCGGTAATTTTGTCCCTGTTTGTTTTGTTGACTTCTATTAAAAGTAGATCCCCGATATATCCTTTTTCGATTACATCCCGGATTTTTTTTATAATTGGTTTATAGTAATAATTCTCCGCAACAACACACCTGACTTTGTATTTTTTTACTGCATCTTCAATTATTTTTAATTCTTTGAGGTTTCGTGCAACAGGCTTTTCAATTATTATGTCTTTCCCGTTATTTGCGGCAAGACATGCTATTTCAGTGTGAAAGGCGGTTGGAGTGGTAATAAACGCAATATCAAAAGTGCCGGAGGCCAGCGCCTGTTCGTAGTTTCCGAAGCTGTTTATTCCTTTGAATTTTTCCGCATACTGTGCGGACCTGGAAGCATCCCTGCTGGCAAAAGAGAGTTCGATCAACGGGTAGAGCTTTCTTAAAATTCCTGCATGCATTGCTGCTATTCTGCCGCATCCAATGAAGCATATCCCGGGTAATTTATTTTTCATTTTATGTGGTCCGGTAATTTGGGTCTGGATAATAAAATAAGGATCAGGATATTTAGTTCTATTCCGCTGTCAACAATTTCCTTTAATCCGGCAAACCTGCTAACTTGTTCTTGACAATTGGCAATGGTTTAAGCTATGAAGATCACAGATCAATTTGAGGCTTGGATAATGAAGAAATATGCTGTTTTTTTAATTGTTTTACTCGTTTTATCATGTGGGAGATGGAAAACAACACGCCTGAAGCCGAATCCTTTGTGCGTTATAAACAGCGGGGATTCTCCGGGTAAGGTCATGTTAATACACGACGATGATAATATACTAGAAGTCTCTTTCAAAATTATTGTTCATAATGATAATATATATACTGCTGATAATATTTTAAAAAGAGTACAGGTGTTGAACAGAAATAATGAGACTTTAATTTATTTAGGTAATAAAAGATCGGATTCAAAGGAGTTTGCGAATATAAGATTCTCCAAATTTCAGTTCAGTGTTATAGAAGATATTATGGTAGACTCTAAGGGTAATTTTTATATACAGAACAGTTTTGCTTCTTCCGGTAATAATTCCAGAAACAGGTCCCGCTCAAAAGACCTGGGTTTCTCACCTTCGTATATTCTGGTTTTTGATGAAAACGGCACACTGATTTATACACTCGGAAAAACCGGCTCACCTGATATCCCTTTTAGTTCAATTGAGAGTTTAAAAATAGACAGTGCTGACAGGCTTTTTGTAATATCCAGCTCATTTGATACATGGAGTGTCTTCAGGTTTTCAAAGAAAGACAGGGATTTTGATCTTAATTTCAGTGAGTCGGACTTTAAAGACACTGAAGGAGAGGATACTTATTCGGGGAAGATTGAAAAGATCATTCCTTTTGACACCGGTGAAAACCTGTTGATTTCAGTGGCTTATTATAATGATACTGAGTTTAAATACAGAAAGATATATAAATATTCAATTTCAAAGGGAAAGATCGATAATACGGTTCTTGTTATTCCTGATCCCAAGAACGAACTTTTTACTTTGGTTGACGACAGCCATATTTATTTATGGGATGTGGACAACAGCGATATAAGATTTATGATCTGTAATTTCAGGGGTGATATTATAAACAATATATCAATGAAGTTTCCGGATATGGATAATTCGTTTAATGATATAATAATTGATAATACCGGCCGTTTTTATTCTATTCATACCGTAAAGGAGGGGATCGAACTTCTCGAATGGAGATAGGGGAGCAGGATGTAAGTTTCAGGTTGAATGTTCCAGGTTCCAAGTTGTGGAAAAGAAAGAGTGTTGTTGTGAGGAGCTTTAGCCTGAGACCTGGAACCTGGAACTGCTTTATAATACGAAGGTGAAACGGAGGGGAAGCGGTTAATATACGAATAAGGAACGGAGTGGAAGCGAGTCTGATACGGTTTTGAAACGGAGAGGAAACGGAGTGGAGGCATATTTGAATAATTATTTTTTTCGGACGGGATTTTAAATGAAAGCTGTTACTGCTTCCGAGATGCAGGAAATAGACAGGATTGCAATTGAAAAAACCGGCATTCCGGGGGAAGTTCTGATGGGCTTTGCCGGAAGATCTGTAGCTGAATATATTGCGGACACATTCCGGGATGAGAAGAGAGTTGCAGTATTCTCAGGTACAGGAAATAACGGCGGGGACGGTTTTGTAATAGCTTATTTTCTTTCTAATTTCGGCTTTTGGTGTGATACTTATATAACGGGGGATATCGGGAAAGTCCCGGAGACATCCGGTATTTATCTGGATATATGCAGGAATGCCGGCCTGAATATTACCCGTGTTGATGAAATGATATTGAATAATATCAGCCTGGAAGGATATGATCTTATTGTGGATTCTATGCTCGGGACGGGTTTTAAAGGGGCCCCGAGGGGAATTATTAAAGACGCGATAATTAAAATAAATGGATCAGGCAAAAAAGTTGTTTCAGTCGACCTTCCAAGCGGCCTTCCTTCGGATGGTGAGGCTCCGCAGGGTGAAGTTGTTTACGCGGATCATACTGTTACTGTGGGGCTTCCTAAAATATCGCTGGTAACATACCCGGGTATGAAGTATGCGGGCATTGTTCATGTTGTGGATATAGGCTTTCCACGTGCTTTAACCGAATCCGCGGAATTGCGTGTTGATCTTATTGACAGGGAGTATTTTAATTCGCGCCTGGATTTTAAAAGGGATGCTGACTCGCATAAAGGTAATGAGGGCCATCTCCTTTTGATCGGTGGATTTGATAATATGGAAGGCGCGATAATGATGTCGGCAATGGCTGCGTTTGAAACCGGTGTCGGCCTTGCGACTCTCTTAACCACAGGGCGGTCAAGGAATATTATTGCAGGGAAGATACCTGAACTTATTACAAATAATCTTAAGTCGCTTGATCCGGACAAGCAACAGTCCGTTGAAGAAAAAGACATTAAGCTCTTTCAGGAAGATTTGCAGAGGGATATGGACGTGTTTTTCAGCGGAGACAGGCATTATGACGTCATTGTGCTGGGGCCCGGTATGGGCAGGTCTCAGGTTTCGCGTATGGTTTTCAGTATGATAATCGATAATATTGAGAAGTACGGGATCGGGAAAGTGCTTATAGACGGTGACGGCCTTTATCATTTATCGGAATATATTATGGACAGAAAGCTTCCGGGCAATGCTTCCTTTGTAATTACTCCGCACTTCGGCGAATCATCGAGGTTGCTGGGCAGGCCTGTTCAGGAGATCAGGAATAACAGGCTGCAGTCTGCAAAGGATCTTGCAGGGAAGACTTCGGCTGTCAGCCTTTTAAAGGGGCCAGCGACTATTGTTTCAGACGGTGACAGGTCATTGATAAATACTACCGGTAACAGTGCTCTTGCTGCGGCAGGCTCGGGAGATGTTTTATCAGGCATAATCGGAGCATTGCTCTTAAAGAATATTGATACACTGGCTGCTGCAGGCGCAGGAGCATATATTCACGGACATGCCGCTGATATGCATGTTAAAGATAATAATATAAATATCATAAAAGCTACTGATCTTATCCGGTATATCAGGAAAGCTTTAAATGAAACAATAGTATCCTGATGGATAATCATTCAGATTTACTAACAGTAACCGTAAAAACCGCACTGTATGATTAAAATTTTAAAAGCCTTGAAAAATAATAGATAATAGTATAATAATACCTGTAGATTAGATACTTGATAAGCAATATTCTGTTTTTAAGAATAAAATTAATTCATTGTTGTTTTTGCAAAAGGATAAAGGATGTCGGATAAGGAATCGCCAGTGAACTGGCAGGATAAAATTGTATCAACGGATGAGGTATTGCACAGGATCAGGCCAGGGAGCAGTATTTTTCTTGGTACCGGGCTCGCGGAGCCGCGTACCCTGGTAAAAAGTCTGATGTATTCCAATGCTCCTAATCTTACCGACCTTGAGCTTATACAGCTTGTCAGCCTTGGGGACGCTGTTTCAATTGATCAGAAATATGCTCACCATTTTCGTCTTAAGACGTTTTTTGCAGGTTATACTGCAAGTGACGCTATTGTGGCAGGGCGGATCGATCTTATCCCGTCGAGGTTTTTTGAAATACCGCATTTGATCGAAACCGGGAGAATACATATAGACGTTGCTTTTGTGCAGATAACGCCTCCTGACAGCGAGGGATATGCCAGTCTTGGAATTGCGGTGGATGTGGCCCGTCAGGCAATTGAGAAAGCCAGTCTTGTTGTGGGGGAGATCAGTTATCATATTCCAAGGACAAACGGGGATACCTTTGTCCATATGGATGATTTTGATCTGCTGATTGAATCCAATAAGCCTCCGATCTATTTCCCGCGATGGGAGGTCGATGAAGTTTATGGGAAAGTCGGTGAGAATGTAGCTTCGCTTATCAATGACGGTAGCTGTCTGTCATTCGGTATAGGCCCGCTTTTTGAGTCACTCTCGAAACAGCTTGTAAAGAAAAAGGATCTTGGCATACATTCACCCTTTGTTACTGATGCAGTGATGGAACTTGTTAAAAGCGGCGCGATTACAAACCGTAAAAAGGCGATATTTAAAAACAAATGCCTGGTTTCTTATGCTTTGGGTACAAAAGAGCTGATGGACTGGCTCAACGATAATCCTATTGTGGAGTTCCAGGGTATTGATATTGTAGCTGATCCGCAGAGAATAATGGTTAATGATAATTTTATGCTTGTATTGCCGGCCCGCAAGGTTGACCTGACGGGCGAGATATCTCTTCACAGCGGCAAGGGCTATACGGGCGTGGGGCCGGCCGAGGCTCTTGAATTTTTAAGGGGTGCGTCATTTTCCTATGGCGGGCGTATTATTTTTGCTCTTCCGAGCCGCAACCTGAAACAAAAGTCCAATATTATTTTATCCGTTTACGATCATCCTAGTCATTTTTCAGTAAGGGAAACCCTGGACCTGGTAGTTACTGAGTACGGGGTGACGTCCCTTAAGGGAAGAACTATTCGGGAACGCGCACTGGCTCTTATTGATATTGCTCACCCGGATGACAGGGCCGAACTTGTACGTCTTGCAAAGGAGGCACATTTGCTTCATCCCAGCCAGGTGTATATTGTGGAATCCGGCAGATTATACCCGGATCATCTTACCCATACAAAGACTTTCAAGCCGGGGTTGAATGTCCGTTTCAGGGCAATCAAACCCTCGGACGTGGATGAGATGCGCCGTTTCTTTTATAGCCTGTCGGAGGAATCGGTTTATCTCAGATATTTTGCACCCATTGATTCAATGCCCCATGAGGAAATGCAGGAATATGTTACAGTCGATTTCAGGCGTGTTATGTCGATCATTGCTCTTGTGGGCGATCCGCCTGATGAACGAATTATTGCGGAAGCAAGATATTTCAGATGGCCTGACCGGTCTTATGCTGATGTGGCTTTTGCTGTTGCTGAAGAATACAGAAGATCGGGGATAGGGTCTTATTTATACCAGTTGTTGTTGAAAATGGCCAAGGAAAGCGGACTTGAGGGTTTTAATGCTACTGTCCTTGCTTCAAATACGGCTATGTTGAAAACTTTCCAGAAGAATGCTCCTTTCCCGATCAATGCCGTTCTTTCAGGGGATAAGTATGATCTTTCAATGCCGTTTTTCTCTGAGAAACCGCCGGCAAGCCCTGGTACTGCAAGCTATGCTTCTATTGAAAAGAAGCAGTCAGCCAGTAATGAGAACGGTATAAGTACTGAGTAGTAATAATGAAAAGACTGTAATGGCGGTTATTATTTTTTGCCCGGTGCTTTATCCCCAATACGGATATTCATGCTATTTTCCGCATTTTGTATTGTTTCCATTGTTTCTTCTGTAGTCCTGCCTCTGGCTATGAGAACTCCTATTCTGTCATGATTGTTCGCAGGCTTTTTAATTGCGGATCCGATATCCTTGAATACCTTTGAGAAAATAATCCCCGGGTATTTGTGGTACAGGGGATTGAATGAAAGAAGGTTCCCTCTATTACCTGTTATGTATTTCACAATAACCGAGTTCCTGGATTTTTTATTAACAGGGGGTTTGAAATTTCTGTTTGTAACAGCATTGATGGATTCCCTGATAATATTATACCCGGTCCTTTGCGGGATAAGAACATCTGAAAGGAACTCGCCGCCGAATTCGGGAGCTGCCTCTATTACGAATATGTCCCCCTTATCATTGATAATGAGTTCCATAAGCAGCGGTGATGTAATAATTTCGAAACTGTCGGCTATCTTTTGCCCGGTTTCCTGAATTTTGTCCCAGATGTTGAAGTACCTGGATGGTGAGATGTGCATGATATCTACAAAATAGGGAAGGGGTGATTTGACCTTATCTGTCAGCTCGACAAGATAGAACTTTCCTTTGTGAACGATGCCTATTGCGATTACCTCGTCGCCTTTTATAAAATTTTCAACTAGGTAATCACTGTCATTATCCGAAACGGATTTCAGGTATTTTCCCAGTTCATTTGAGTCGTTTATGAATTCTACCCCGGATTTTGCGTGGCCTGTTACTGGTTTGATAATAAAGGGATATTGCAGTTTTATTTCTTTTTGTTTCCTGTTCTTCGGGTTAAGCAGGGTATAGCCCGGGGAATTGATCCTGTGCTTTTTAAGTACTTTTTTCATTTTATCTTTGTTAATGAAGTCATCAACCCTGTTAAAAGGGAATAACGGGATATTCATCTTAGCGGATATATAGCTTGTTGTCTTCAGAGCCGGGCCGAATGATTTGCTTAATACTCCTGTTATTTCGCCATCTGACAGGAGTTCTTTTAACTTTATGTATATTTCGGTATAATTATCTATTGATTCCTGTATTTTGATATCGCATAAATGTATACCAGCCGCGGTAATGTTTTTATCAACACCAATGACCTGCAGTTTCAGCTTTTTCGCTTCTTCGATCAGGGGTATTTGATTAATACCTCCGCCGATTGAGACAAATAAATTATTTTGCCTGATTCTCTTTTTTCGCCATATCATTAATTTATTTTCTCCGCA